>NZ_JBHUWH010000042.1:0-29459 GCF_042670125.1 Kitasatospora sp. NPDC057198
TGGGCCTGCTGGGTTGAGGCGACCGGCGGGCGGGAACGGTGTTCGGCTACCGCGGGCGGGTGGCCGGGAGGGCCCCGCCCCGGGCGCCGGCCGCGGGGGCCGGCTCCGGCGGCCGGGGCGCAGTTCGGTCAGTGCAGCGTCACCGCGTCGGTGCCCGCGTGGTACGCGTGCAGGGTGTCCGCGGTCGCCCGGCGGGACGGCGGGTGGAAGCCGGCCGCCTGCACCGCCGCCAACAGGTAGGCGATCTCGGGGGACTTGATGAAGGCGATGCCGCCCAGCGAGTCCACCGCGGTCGACACGGCGCGCCGGATGCCGTGCCGGATCTGCTCGCGCACGAAGAGCACCCGCGCGCTGAGCTCGTCGGAGCGGTCGCCCTCGTCGAAGGCGCGCGCGACGGCCTCCAGCGCCGCCATCGACGTCTCGATCTCGCCGGCGGCCTCGGCGTACAGCATCGGGTCGGTCTTCGGGTTCTCCAGCATCCGCTCCAGCAGCAGCGAGGCCGCGCCCAGGTAGGTGGCCGAGATCAGCAGGCCGAACCAGACGTAACCGGTCTTCTCGTGCAGGCCGGTCGGGTCGTCGACGTCGTTCCAGAACAGCAGCTCCGACGGCACGAAGACGTCCTTCAGCACGACCGTCTCGCTCTGCGACGCGGCCAGGACCGGGGTCTCCCAGAACTTCTCGGTGCTGATCCCCTCGGAGGCGGACGGGATCACGATCACGCCGCGCCGGCCGGTCTCCTCGTCGGCGACGCTCGCGGTCAGCAGGTCCATCGAGCCCGACAGGCTGCACGGCTGCTTGCGGCCGTTGACCTTGAAGCCGCCCTCGACCGCCCGGGCCGTGACGGTGGGCTTGAAGGCGCTCGCCGCGCTGGTGCCGATGGTGCCCTCGGAGAAGCCCGACGACAGCAGCAGGCGTGCCTGCACCACTCCCTTGAGCAGCTCCTTCTCGTCGGCGGTGCCGGTGGCGCTGTGCTCGATGAGCGTGGCGACCGAGAGGTGGTGCATGGTGGTGGCGGCACCGAGCGAGGGCGACAGGGCGCCGATGGCCCGCTGCACCCGGGTCGCCTCCAGCGCGGACGCGCCGAGACCGCCCCACTCCTCGGACGCCACCAGCGCGGGCGCGTCGGAGTTCTTGAACAGCGCGACGACCTGGCTGTCGCGGGCCTCCAGCTCGAGCAGGCCGTACTCGGACAGCTCCTTCTGCAGACCGGGGAGGAAGCGCTGCAGGGCGGCGCGCTCGGTCGCCATCAAACGGATCGTCATGGTCTCCACCTCTCTCGTCACGCGACCAGCTGGCGCTCGGTGTCGAGCTCCAGCACCGCGTGGATGGCCTCGGCCGCCTCTTCCAGGTCGGCGAAGGTGTGCTCGGCGGTCACGGCCAGCCGGAGCAGGGCGCGGTCGAGCGGTACTGCCGGGTAGTGCGCGAGGGCGGCGAACACCCCGCGCTGGTACAGCTCGTGCCAGGTGGTGAACGCCCGCAGGGACTCGCCGACGACGACCGGGACGATCGGCGTCACGATCTCGGCGCCGTCCGGCCCGACGGCCGGGTCGGCCAGCGGGACCCCCAGCGAGACGAGGGAGTCCCGCAGGAAGCGGGCGTTGGCCAGGCACCGCTCGGCCCGCTCCTGGCCCTCCGCGGACCGGATCAGCCGGACCGCGGCGAGCGCCCCGCCGACGGCGGCCGGCACTCCGGACGCGGTGAACAGGAAGGACCGCCCGTTCGTCCGGATCGCGTCGATCAGGTCGCGCGAGCCCACCGCGAAGCCGCCGACGGTGGCGATGCTCTTGGAGAAGGTGCCGGTGCGCAGCGGGGTCCGGTCGGCCACGCCGTACAGCTCGGTGACGCCGGTCAGGTTCGGGCCGAACACGCCGACCGAGTGCGCCTCGTCGACCAGCAGGAGCGCGTTGTGCTCCAGGCAGACCTCCGCGATCCGGTCGACCGGCGCCAGGTCGCCCTCCATCGAGTACACCCCGTCGACGGTGACCAGGGCCGGTCTCTCCTGCCTGGCCGCCGCGGCCAGCTTCTCGGCGAGGCTGTCGACGTCGTTGTGGCGGAAGCGGACGGTCTGCGCGTTGGTGAACTTGGCCGCGTCGTGGAGCGAGGCGTGCGCGTCGGCGTCGGTGACGATCACGTCACCGCGGCCGGCGAGGGTGCCGATGGTGCCCAGGTTGGCCTGGTGCCCGGTGGTGAACACGATCGCGGCCTCGGTGCCGTACCAGTCGGCGATCTCGGCTTCCAGCTCCAGGTGCAGGTCGATCGTGCCGTTCAGCAGCCGGCTGCCGGTGGACCCGGCCCCGAAGCGGTCCAGCGCCTTGCGCGCCCCCTCGACGACCAGCGGGTGGTCGGCGAGGCCGAGGTAGTTGTTCGAGCCGAGCATCATGCGGGGGGCGCCGTCGATCTCGACCCGGGGCGAGTTCGCGGACTGCATGGCGCGGAAGTAGGGCGACTTGCCCTCCGACTGCATGGTGCGGACGGCGTTCATGCTCCAGTTCTCCTGGAGGCGTCGCACCATCTGGTGCTGGTAGTTCCCGAGCATGAGAAGTTCTCCCGTTCTTTCGTGCGTCAGGTGCGTCGGGGGCGTTCGGTGCGTCGGGGGCGTCCGGTGCCCCGGGGGCGTGGAGCGCGGACGCGAGCCGGGGTCAGCTCCAGCTGCCCGTGCCGAGCGGCGTCTCGTCGAAGAGCTGCTGGCGCAGCGCGACGCGCTTGACCTTCCAACTGGCCGTGCGCGGGATGGCGTCCCAGTCCAGGTGGATCGGGTCCTCCAGGGCGGGCAGGCCGGCCAGTGCCGAGCGCCACCGCTCGGGGGCGATCTCCCGGCCGGAGTAGGTCGCGTAGGCGACGCCGGGCCTGCCTCCGCGGCGGGCCAGCACGACCACCTCGCTCGCCTCGGGCAGCCGGTCCAGGAGGACGTCCTCGATGGCGATGCCGCTGGTGCCCTCGATCCGGTCGATCTCCCGGTCGACCAGCCGGATCATGCCGCTGCGCGACTTGATGCCGAGGTCGCCGGTGTTCCACCACCAGCCGCTGACCTTGTTGTCGTGCCGGTTCTGCTCCCCGACGTAGGCCAGGCAGCGGCCGGGCTGGTCGATCTCGACCAGGCCCACCTCGCCCTTCGGCAGCTCCTTGCCGCTGACCGGGTCGGTGATGCGGATCCTGGCGACCGTGGGCAGCGGCCAGCCCATGTACTGGGTGGGCGGCGGGAACTGGCCGACCTCGCGCACCACCGACTTGAAGTACGGCCGCAGGACGAGCCCGCCGTTCTCGGTCTGGCTCCACGACTGCACCCACACCGGCAGCCGCACGTCGGAGGCGTTCAGGAACCGGCGGATCGAGCGGGTGTGCACGGCGTCGAAGGAGCTGATGTAGAAGCGGACCTGCTTGAACAGCCTGCGCGGGTCGTCGAGCAGGTGCTCCTGGTGCAGGTACATGTTCGGGAGCATGTCGACGATCGTGGGGCGGTGCTCGGCGAGCAGGTCCGCGATGTTCTCGTCGGGCACGTCCGCGACGGCGAGGTACTTCGGGCCGACGGTGGCGATGGCGAACAGCGCGGTCAGGGTGTGCTGGTGGAAGAACGGGTCGAAGAAGGCGAAGGTGTCGCTGTGCCTGAAGCCCATCCCGCCCCAGCGCTCGGTCTGGACGTGCGCGATGGCGTGCAGCGTCTCGGCGCTGTGCAGGGCCAGCTTCGGGATGCCGGTGGTGCCCGAGGTGTGGGTGGCGACCATCGGCTCGTCGAAGGCGCGCAGCTCGACGGGGGCGGCGGGGCTGCCGGCCAGGCTCTCGAAGGAGACGGTGCCGGAGGGGAGCCGGCTGCCGGCGCCGATGACGATGGTCCGGCGGGTCAGTTCCGTCAGCGTCCGCTCGTCCAGTTCGGCGGTCTCCAGCCGGCCCGGGTCGGTCACCAGGAACGGCTGCTCCATGCGTTCCAGCAGCGTGGTGGCCACCTCGTTGCCGTGGTTCCAGGCCAGTTGGAAGGGGATGGCGCCGATGCGGGCCGCGGCCGAGCCGATGACCTGGACGTCGGGGTGGTTCGCCTTCATCACCGCGACGCGGTCCCACGGGCGGACCCCGGCCGCGTAGAGCCGGGCGGCCACGTCGTCGACCAGCGCGGCCCACTGGCGGTAGGTGAAGCGGGTGCCCGCTCCGGGCGCGATGTCGGCGGGCCGGGACAGGAAGATCTGCTGGTCCGGGAAGCGCCGGGCCGCGACGTGCCACGCCTCGCCGTAACGGCCGGTGGCCGGCGTGCGGGAGAACGGGGTAATGCGTTTCAATCCCCGGCTGCGGGTATATCCTTTGAGGAATTCTGGAACGGCAGTCGTCATGGTTGCCCTTGGTGTCTCGTACGGATACATTGGTGATCCGGTAACTTCAGGGACGGCCGGAAAAGGCATGGCGCAGCCATCGGCGAAAAAATCGACATCGATGGCCGTTTCGTCATGCCCTGACGAATCGGATTCGGCCTTCGTTCGACGGGCTTCTCGGCTCCCCGACCATAGTTCACCCGTCGTCGGCAGAACAATATGAGTTCTGCACGACCGGGGGTGCACCATTACGGCACCGGGCTTTGACGTCGCGGCTCCGAAAGGAGCGGCGTAAATGGAAGAAGACGTTCCGGCAGGTCAGGCCGGTGGACGGGGCATCCGCCCGGGCGGTCAGTACCGCATGTCGTGGGCGACCCGTCCGGCCTCTTCGGCGCGGCGGTCGACCGGCGCCCGGCCCCCGGGGGCGCGTCCGGGGCGCTCGGCGCCGCGCAGGCGGCCGGCGGCCGGAACCTGCTCGGGCGTGCGGCCGGTGCCGCGGACGCGGGAGCCCCGGGCCGCGAGGAGTCGCGCGGCCGCCCGGCCGGTGCCCGTCGAGGGCCCGGCCACCGGTGCCGTGCGCCGGGCCCAGCGGCTCATCGGAACGCTCCTTGGGAGTCGGGGGCGAGGAGTGTGCGCTGCGGGAAAACTATCGATCACGGAGGGCGCCGGACATCCCCCGGGGCCTTTGCGACCGGTACGGACAGTCATGTGTCCGCTACGCGAAATCGCCCCGGCCGGGCGGACGGAAGTTGTCCGCTACGCGAAACCGGCCGTCCTCAAACGCCGTTCCTGAACGGTCCCCGGGCATTTAGCGTGATCAGTGCGGCGCCCGACCGTCATCCACGGGTGGCTTCTCCGCAGCTGACATCCGCACCCGATTCCAGGGAGTTTCCATGTCCACGACTGCGACGACCAGGCATGGGAACACGCCGGTCGATATCGCATCGCGCCGGCCGGGACCAGTGCTGTTCATGGTCTGCGTCGCGATCTTCATGCTGATGCTCGACGCGATGGTCGTCTCCGCCGCCCTCGCCGACATCCGCTCCGAGTTCAACGCCTCCATCGACGGGCTGCAGTGGATCGTCGACGCCTATTCGATTCCGCTGGCCGGCCTCATGCTGACCTTCGGCACGCTCGGCGACCGGTTCGGCCGCAAGCTCCTCTTCATCGCCGGCATGACCGTGTTCACCGCCTCTTCGCTGGCGATGACGCTGGCCGGCGGCATCGTGGCGCTCGACGTCCTGCGCGTGGTGCAGGGCATCGGTGCGGCGATGCTGTTCGCCACCACGCTGCCGCTGCTGGCCGTCGCGTTCCCCGAGGCCGGGGCGCGGGCGAAGGCGATCGGCATCTACGGGGCGGTGATGGCGAGCGCGACCGTCCTCGGCCCGGTCATCGGCGGTGCGCTGGTCACCCAGTTCGGCTGGCGGTCGATCTTCACCATCAACGTGCCGATCGGCATCGCCGTCATCCTGCTGGCCGTGCTGAAGATGCCCGCCACCACGAGCACGCCGGGCCGCCGCGCCGACTGGTTCGGCTCGCTGCTGCTCACCGGCGGCCTGGTCTCGGCCGTGTTCGCGCTGACCCGGAGCAACGCGCTGGGCTGGACGTCGGGGACGGTCGTCTCCCTGCTCGTCACCGGCGCCGTCCTGCTGATCGCCTTCCTGTACTGGCAGACCCGGGCCAAGCACCCGCTGCTCGACGTCTCGATGGCGAAGAAGCCCGGGTTCACCGGCACCGCGGTCGTGTCCGTCGCGCACATGGCCACCCTGATGGCCGCGGCCACCTACCTGTCGCTGTTCCTGATGGGCGCGCTCGGCTACACGCCGCTGCAGATGGGCCTGCGGCTGCTGCCGATCAGTGCCTGCGCGATGCTCGCCGCGGCCGTGACCCCGGTCTTCGCCAAGCGGGTGCCGATCGGCGTCGGGCTGACGGCCACCATGCTGATGGTGACCGTCGGCATGTTCCTGCTCGGCAACTACGGTCACGGGGACGACTGGACGCACTTCCTGCCCGGCATGATCATCGGCGGTCTCGGCATCGGCGCCCTGACCGCGATCAACCAGGCGGCGTCGCTGACCTTCGCCTCGCAGGAGAACGCGGGCATGTCCTCCGCGACCTTCGCCACGCTGCGGCAGGTCGGCATGGCCATGGGCATCGCCGGGCTCGGCGCGATGTTCAGCCACGTCGCGCAGGACAGGGCGGCGACCGGGCTCGCGGCGGTCGCCGGGAGCGACGCGGTGCCGCAGGAGCTGAAGCAGGAGTTCGCCCACCAGGTCGGGTCCGGCTCGGGGCACCAGGTGGTCGAGGCGGTGCCGTCGCAGTTCCACGACCTGGTGCCCGCCCTGGTCCGGGTCGCCGACGAGGCGTCGATCGACGGGCTGAACTCCCTGGCCGTCCTGGGCACCAGCATCGGCGCGGCCGCCGTGGTCATCTCGGGGATCGCCTTCGCGATCGACCGCGGCCGGGTCAGCCGCCGCCGGGACGAGGAGAGTCCGCTGTCCCTCGTGTGACCCCGGACTGGGCACCGCTCCCGCCGAAGTACGCGGCGGGAGTGGTGCCGATCTCGCGCCGGAACGCGGTGATGAAGGCGCTCGCGGTGCCGTAGCCGACGGCGCGGGCGACCCGCGAGATCGGCTGTCCCATGCCGAGCATGGGCAGTGCCGCGTTCAGCCGCTCGTACGTGCGCCAGCTCGCGAAGCTCACGCCCGTCTCGGCGCGGAAGCGGCGCGAGAGGGTGCGCGGCGACGCCCCGACCTCCCGGCCCCAGTCCTCCAGGTCCCGGGGGTCGGCGGGGTCCTGCTTGATGGCGAGCGCGACGCGCAGGGCCAGCGGGTCGGTGGGGAGGATCGTCGGGATCGTCGCCACCGACATCGGCTTCATCAGGTCCCACAGCACGGCGGTGACCCGGGCGCGGTGGTCCTCGGCGCCGGCGCCGAGGGTCACGAGGTGGCTCAGCAGCGGTCCGATCAGCCCGGTGGCGTCGATGACGGTCGGGGTGTCCCAGCGCAGCGGGCAGCTGTCCGGTTCGAAGTACAGCGAGACCATCGCCACGGACGAGTTCGGGTAGACCGCGTGGTCCACGCCCCCGGGGATCCACAGTGCTCGCGAACGCTGCACCACCCAGCGGAAGTTCCCCACCTCCATGGTCAGCAGGCCGGTGGGTGCCCAGGTCAGCTGGTGCTGCGGGTGGTTGTGGGCGGACACATCGACACCGGCCGCGAGCGGGACGACCATGCTCGCGACGGCCGGAAGGTCGAGGGTGAAGTGCGGTTCGCCGATCACAGGCTCCGACTCTAGCGTCAACTCCCTTCGGCATGTGGGACGTTGGCGTCCGATGGCCGGAACCTGCCCCCCGGCCGGACCGGGAGCGGGGCCCGGCCAGAACGCGTACAGAAACTAGCCAGGTTGCTGGTGCCAGACTCCTGCGGCAGGGGCCCGTGAGGTCCTGACGGAGGATTGGGGAACGCAGTGGCATGTGTGTCGAAGATCGCGCGGCTGAGCTCACCGCCCTGTACGCCGCGCCGTAGGAGGAGTCCGGAAGGCCCGCCCGCCGGGCGCCGAAGGCCGCGATGACGCTGCGACGGCCCGCGTGGTCGAAGGACCACCGGGAGGACCCGCCCGCACGGCCCGGGACCGCCTGCCGCCGCTCCCCGGGCCGCCGCCGCATCAGGGGGCCGCGGCGCGTGCCCGGGACCGGGGCCGACCTGTCCGTCGCTGATGTCCACGGCGCCCCGCCGGTCCTCGCCGGCCCGGCCGACGCCCACGAAGTCCCGAGGCCCGGCCCGTCCTGTCCACCCTGCCCGTCCTGTCCATCCTGCCCGCCCTGCCCGTCCTGTCCGCCCGGCCTGCGCTGACCGGCCCGGCCCTTCGCCGGAGTGCCCGCGCGGCGGCGCGGCGGCCGGCGCCTCCTCCTCCGCCCGACGGCCCCGGCCGGGAGCACGCGGCCCGCGCCGGACCCGGGCGCGCGGCCGCCGGAGCGGAGGTCGGCCGGGGCTTTTCTGGAATCCGGGTTCGCACTTGTCGGGCAAAAATTGACCATCAGGACGTCAAGGGTTGTTAATGAGCCATGCGCGCAACGGTCCGGCGCGGCGGGTATGAGCTTTGCGTTCCTCGGAGCGCATTGTAGTATTTTTCCGGTTTCGATCGCTTGATCACGGGAGGGTCCAGGAAGGTCGCGAGGCCACGACGGGGGAGTCTTGGCGTCCGGGACGGAAGCTTCAGCGGGAAACGGCGTGACGCCGCCGCTGGGGTCCTCGGCGCTGCTTGCACGCTCTCGACATCCCCTTAGTGCCGCGCAGCTCTCACCATGTGGAAACCGGGCCCTCCGAAGGGGCCGGCCCGGGGACACGCGTTTGCTCGGCCAGAGTCTGAAATTCTACCTGGGGGGAAGGTATGAGAATCAACGTACTGGTGTCCGACAAGAAGAACGTCTCCCGCCACGCACTCACCGCCCTGCTCGAACAGGCCAACGGGATACAGGTCGTCGGATCGGTGGTCGGGAACCTCGACGCGATCGAGTTCGCCGACGTGCACCACCCGAATGTCGTGATCTTCAACTTCGACGGCGCGGACGGCGAGGTCGTCACCGCCGCCGAGAAGATAACGGGTCTGCCGGGATGCAGATGCCTGCTGCTCGCCGAATCGTTCACCCGGCCGGTCATACGCCAGGCGTTCACCGCCGGAATCGCCGGGATGGTGCAGCAGAGCGCCTCCCCGTACCGCTTCTTCGAATCCGTCCACCGGGTGCACCAGGGGGAAAGGGTCTTCGACACGGAGCTGACCGTGGCCGTGCTGGGGAACAACGACTGCCCGCTCTCCCAGCGGCAGCTCTCGGTGCTCGAGCGGCTCGCGCAGGGTGACACGCTCAGCGAGATCGCGGCACAGTTACACATCTCCGACGGAACGGTGCGGAACTACCTCCTTTCCGCCGTGACGAAACTCGGCGCGCGCAACCGGATCGACGCGCTGCGCATCGCACGGGAAGCGTACTGGATCTGACGCGCGGGGGCGGCGTTTTCGGCCGGTGCGGGCGGACGGGCCGGCGGGCCCGTTCGCTCCCGCCGGCCGGCGCGCCCGCGGTGGGGATCCGGAACGGAGGGGCATCGGATTTCCACATGCGCCCGTGCAATCCGCACACCTCCTTGAGTGGCCTTTACCATGGCCCTTCCGGGGCGGGGAATTTATCATCGGTCATCGAATCAGTGAACCAGCCCGCAGGGGGCCCGCGATGCCGTTGGACCGCTTTTTGCGCAGCTTGATCGCCTGGCAGGGCGCCGGGGGCGCGCCGGTCCCGGACCGCGCCCTGACGGTCGAGCAGGCCCGTGAGCGGTACCGGGCGAGTTCGGCGCGCCCCTACCGGGAGGACGAGCGGTGCTACGCGGCCGTCGCCGCCGCCGACCGCACGATCGACACCGAGGACGGATCCTCGATCCGCTGCAGGGTGTACACCCCGGAGGCGGACGAGCACCGGGTGCTCACCTTCCTGCACGGTGGCGGATGGGTGCTGGGCGACCTGGACAGCCACGACCGGGCCTGCCGGATGCTCGCGGTGTCGCTGGGGGCCGTCGTCGTCTCCGCCGACTACCGGCGGCCGCCGGAGTTCCCCTACCCCGTCCCGCTGCGCGACGCCGTCGCCGCGACCCGCTGGACGGCCGGGGCGTTCCCGGGGCGCGAGCACGTGGTGGCCGGCGACAGCGCGGGGGCCAGCCTGTCGCTGGGCGTGGCCCTGGACGCGCGCGACACCGGGGGCCCGGACCTCGCCGCGCTGCTGCTGGTATACCCGCCGGTGGACCCGAGCCTGGAGCTCGCCGCGGCCTGCGACCACGCCGAGGGGTACCTGCTGAGCGTCGAGGACATGGCCTGGAACTACGACATGTACGTCCCCGACCCGGAGCGCCGCGGCGATCCCGCCGTCGACCTGCTCAACGCCGACCTGCGGGGCCTGCCGCCGGTGGTGCTGGCCACGGCGGAGTTCGACCCGCTCCACGACGAGGGGGTGCGGCTGGCCGGCGAGCTGGAGGCGTCGGGCGTCCCCGTGCGCCACGTGCCCGGACCGGGGCTCGTCCACGGCTACTTCCTGATGCAGGACATGGTGCCCGCGGCGGCCGCGTGCAGCCGGCTGGTCGTCGGGGAGCTGCACGCGGTGCTGAGGTCGCTCAGCGCGCCGCGCGCCACATGAAACGGGTGTCGACCTCGAGGATGGTCTCCCGGGAGACGACCTCGAAGCCGAACTTCCGGTAGAGCAGGACGTTGCGGTCGACATCCGTCTGGAGGAAGACCGGCGCCCCCTGCTCGTCGACCCCGTCGAGGAACGCCTTGAGCAGCGCCTTCCCGACCCCGCGCCCCTGCTCGTCCGGGTGGACGGCGACCGGGCCGATGTGCCAGTGGGGCTCGCGGGGCTCGTGCTTCGCCCGCGAACTCATCACCTTGAAGGCGCGGGGCAGGTTGAATCCGATCGTCCGGATCATCACCGGCGCCGTTCTGATCTTCTCGCCCAGCTTCATCTGGCAGTGCGGCCATTCCGCGGCGTTCAGGATGCCGACGAGGCGGCCCTCCCGTTCGGCGCCGAGCACGTGGCTGAAAGGGCTCCCGAGCTTGATGATGCGCGTTCCCTGCTCCATCGCCCGGGTGGCTTTCTTCTGATCACCCCGTACGGTGGCGAGATTGCTCGGATTGTCGGCGAACGCGAGCCCGACTATTCGGCACGCGGTTTCCAGTTCGGCGGCCGCCATGGGCCGCACGGTCACATCGCTCACTTCAACCCCCAGGGTGAAACCGCCAGCGGTATTGGATTCGCTCAGATCATCGCCCGGATTTATGAGATGTTCAACCGTTTCGGGGAAATCCGGGGACCGGATCGGCCGGGCCGCCGCCCGCGCCCCGTCGGCGGCTGCCCCGCCGGCACCGAATCCGGCCGGGGCGGCCGACCGGCGTGGCCGGTTCCGCTTCGAAAGCGCGACGGACTCCGAAAGCGCGACAGGCGGTGAAAGCGCGACAGGCGGTGAAAGCGCGACAGATCGGGGGCGTTCCTCCCCTGTCGGAAAGGCGCCCCGCTCTGAGGTAATTGGAGCCATGCCGGAGCTACCCGCCATCAGAAGAGCCCCCCGGAGCCTGCCCCTCGCAGGCCATGTCGTACCCCTGCTCGTGCAGCCGCTGGAATTCCTGAAGTCGCTCCCGGCGCACGGTGACCTGGTGCGGGTCAGAATGGGCCCCGGCGACGCCTACGTGCCGTGCGATCCCGGTCTGTTCCGGCAGATACTCAAGGACACCCGGCTCTACGACAAGGGCGGCCTGTTCTACGACCGGGGCCGCGAGGCGGTGGGAAACGGCCTGGTCACCAGTCGCTGGGCCGATCACCGCCGGCAGCGCCCGCTGATGCAGCCGTCATTCGACCACCGGCACATCGGCCATTACGCCGATCTGATGGCGGACGAGACGGAAGCCCTGATGCGCTCCTGGCGGTCGGGCGAGGTCGTCGACGTCGACAAGGCGATGGCGAGGCTCACCCTCCGCATCACGACCAGGTCCCTTTTCTCGGTGCCCGCGGACCACGCCCTGGTGGACCAGGTGGAGAAATGGCTGCCGATCCTCATGGACGGTTTCTTCCGGCGCATGTTCGTCCCGGCGCGGCTCCTGGCGCTCGTTCCCACGAAGGCCAACCGGTACTACCCCCGCGCGATCGCGGAGATGCGCAAGCTCACCGAACAGATCATCGACGAGGTGCGGCGCAAGAAGGGCGAGGACCCGGGCCTGCTCGCGAGCCTGATGAACGCGCGGGACGAGACCACCGGGGCCCCGCTCGGGACGCAGGAGATCTTCGACCAGGTCCTGATCCTGCTGATCGCCGGGTCGGAGACCACCGCGACGGCGCTGGCGTTCACCTTCCAACTGCTCGGCGCGCACCCCGGGATCGGCGCCCGCCTGCGGGAGGAGGTCGACGGCGTGCTCGGCGGCCGGACGCCCCGCCTCGAGGACCTCTCCGGGCTGCCGTTCACGCGGCAGGTGCTGATGGAGAGCCTCCGCCTCTACCCGCCGGCCTGGATGTTCACCCGGTCCACCACCACGGCCTGCGAACTCGGCGGGCACGCGTTCCCCGCGGACACGTCCTTCCTGCTCAGCCCCTACATCCTGCACCACGACCCGGAGCTGTTCCCCCGGCCGGAGAGGTTCGACCCGGACCGCTGGCGGCCCGGCGGGATGAGCGACGCCGCACGCCGGTCGGTGCTGCCCTTCGGCGCGGGCGGCCGCAAGTGCATCGGGGACCAGTTCGCGCTCAACGAGGCGATGTCGGTGATCGCCGGGATCGTCGGCCGCTGGGACCTGACCCCGGTCGACGGCCGCCCGATCCGGCCCGTCGCCCGCGCCACGCTCAAGACGGGCCCTCTTCCGATGAGGCTCCGGGAACGCCCGCACGAACCGGTGCGGAACGCGACGACCACCGATCTCCGAGACCAGAGGTAGGCGCTCCATGAACCGAACATCCCGCGCGGCCCTGCGCGACGCGGCCCGGGGCATCGTCGACGAGATGATCGCCGATCCCTACGGACTCACCTCGCCGTCGGTGTACGAGAGCGCGCGAATGGTGGTCTCCGCCCCCTGGCTGGAGGGCCACCGGCAGCGCGTGGACTTCCTGCTGGACCAGCAGCACGAGGACGGGACCTGGGGCGGGCCGGGGGCCTACGGGCTGCTGCCCACGCTCAGCGCCGTCGACGCCCTGCTGTCCGTCGCCGGCGCGCCGGACGCGGGGCGGGTCGCCGGGGCCGTGCGGTCGGGGCTGTCCGCGCTGGCCGGGCGGTTCCCCCGGAACGTCGAACTGCCGGACACCATCGCCGTGGAACTGTTGGTGCCCTGGCTGATCGAGCGGATCGACCAGCGGCTGGCCCGGACGGACGACCGGGGCGAGCGGCCCGGCCGTCTGGACCTCCGGGCCGACACCGGCACGCTGGACGGGATCCGCGAGCTGCTGCGCCGGCACACCGGCGTACCGGAGAAGACCTGGCACTCGCTGGAGGCCCTCGGCGCCCCGGCCGTGCGGTCCGCCACCGTGACCCCGGCGGGCGGATCGGTGGGGGCCTCCCCCGCCGCCACCGCCGCCTGGCTGGGCGACCCGCCCCACCCGGAGGCCGCGAAGGAGTGCCTGGAGTACCTGTGGCAGACCCAGGCGCGCCACGGCGGCCCGGTCTCGGGCATCACCTCGATCACCTACTTCGAACTGGCCTGGGTGGTGGCGGCGCTGGCCGGCTCCGGCCTGGGTGTCGACTTCCCCGCCCGGGTCGCGGACACCCTGCGGGCCGCGCTGGGCGCGACCGGACTGCCCGCCGGCCCGGGTCTCCCGGCCGACTCCGACGACACGTCGGCCGCCCTGCACGCCCTGGACCTCCTGGGGGAGCCGGCACCGCTCGACTGCCTGTGGACGTACGACACGGGCCTGTACTTCACCTGCTTCCCCAAGGAGCGGACGCCCTCCACCTCGACGAACGCCCACATCCTCGTCGCCCTGGCGGACCGCCGCGGACAGGGCGACCCGCGCTGCGACCGCGCCGCCGAGCGGGTGGGCGACTGGCTCGTCGAGCAGCAGCAGCCGGACGGCCGGTGGACGGACAAGTGGCACGCCTCCCCGTACTACGCGACCGCCTGCGGCGCCGCCGCGATGGCCCGGCTGGACGGGCCGCGCACGTCCGCCGCCCTGGACGGCGCCGTCCGCTGGGTGCTCGACACCCAGCGCGCCGACGGGTCGTGGGGGTGCTGGGAGGGCACCGGCGAGGAGACCGCCTACGCCCTCCAGGTGCTGGGCCACCGGGCCGCCCCCGACGGCCGGGCCCTCGAAGCGCTCCGGGCGGGCGGGGCGTTCCTGGCGGGCCACGTCGAGGACGGTCGGGAGGATCCTCCGCTGTGGCACGACAAGGACCTGTACACGCCGGTGCGGGTGGTCCGCGCCGAGATCATCGGCACCCTGGCCGCGACGCAGCGCCTGGTCGGGGCCGGGAAGCAGGCACGGCCGTGACCGGGCTCCGCGGCGGCGGCCCCGCCCTCCCCTCCGCGGCGCAGTGCGTGCCCGTCACCGTGCTGGCCCTGAAGGTCCTGGCCGACCTGCGGTCCTGGGCGGCGGAGCACCCGCAGGTCCTCGGGGCCACGCCGATCGAGGCCCTGGCGATCTCCACCGCGGCGATCAGCCCCTGGCGCGGCGCGGAGGAGCTCGGGCCGGCGGCCCGGATGTACGTGTGGGCCTACGCCCTCGACGACCACGTCGAGCAGAACGTCCGGAGCCTCGACGAACTCGACGACCTGTTCGGTCGCTGCGAGGCCGTCGTCCGGGGCGGCGGCCGGGACGACAGCCATCCCCTGCTGGCCTCCCTGTCCGGCTGGCAGTCCGCCCTGGAGCGCGCCCCCCGCTACCCGGAGCTGGCCGGCCTGTGGGGCGACCGGTTCGCCGAGGCCCTGCGCGGCGAGCGGTACGACTGGACCGCGGGCCTGGCCAGGGACCGCGGCGAGGGCCCTTCCGACCCGCAGGAGTACCTGGCGTACGCCGCCAGCTCCAACGCGTGGATAACCCACTTCCCGCGCTGGGCGACCGACGAGCGGGACGGCCTCGTCGAAGCCGTGCCGGTCCTGGACGCCGCCCTGGAGACGATCGAGGTCGCCGTGCGCCTCTCCAACGACCTGGCCACCTTCGAGCGGGAGCGGGCCGAGCCCGGTCAGAACAACATCCTGATGTACGACACCTCACCCGGCTGGGTGCGGGACGAGCTCGACCGGCGTTCCCGCGCCGCGCAGGAGCAGCTCGACCCGCTGGCGGCGGCCGGGTTCGCGCCCGCCGTCGAGCTGCTCCGCCTGCTCGACTGGTCGGTCACCTTCTACAGCGGTGCCGACTTCCGGGGATGGGGGTCCGACCGCGGTCCCACCGGGCCCTTCGGCGGTCTCCCCGCTTCCCCTCCCGTGTCACGCCCTCACTGACGCGCCCGTCCGGTCTTGACGAACAGGAGCAAGAGACACATGAGCCCCACCACCGGTCTTCGCGAGCCGGGCGCCGACGCCCTGGACTCGGTCCACCTGCGCGGCCTGATCGACGAGCGACTGAACGCCTTCCTCGACGCCAGGTGCGGCGGGGACGCGGACGTCCACCTGGTCTCGCTCATCGAGCACCTGCGCGGCTTCCTGACCGCCGGCGGGAAGCGCGTACGACCGCTCCTGTGCATGGTGGGCTGGCACGCGGCGGGCGGGCACGGCGACCCGGAGCCCGTCATCGGCGCGGCGGCCTCGCTGGAACTCTTCCACGCCTTCACCCTCATCCACGACGACGTGATGGACGCCTCCGACACCCGGCGCGGCCGTCCGACCCTCCACCGCGCGCTGGAGACGGGCGAGGACGACACGAGCGCCGAGCGGTTCGGCGTCAACAGCGCCATCCTGCTCGGCGACCTGGTCATGGTGTGGTCCGACGAGCTGCTGCACTCCAGCGGTCTCGACCACCGGCAACTGGCCGCCGTGCGGCCGCTGTTGGACGCCATGCGCACCGAGGTGATGATCGGTCAGTACCGGGACCTGCTGGCCACCGGGCAGCCCGACGCGGACGTCGAACGGTCGCTGGCCGTGATCCGCTACAAGACGGCCAAGTACACCGTGGAGCGGCCGCTGCACATCGGCGCGGCCCTCGCCGGGGCGGACCAGTCCCTGCTGGACGTCTGCACCGCCTACGCCCTTCCGCTCGGGGAGGCGTTCCAGCTGCGCGACGACCTGCTCGGCGTCTTCGGCGACTCGTCCAAGACCGGCAAGTCCACCCTGGACGACCTGCGGGAGGGCAAGGCGACGGCCCTGATGGCACACGCCCTCCACACCGCCGACGAGGAGCAGGCGCGGCTGCTGAGGTCCCTGGTCGGGGACCCGGAGCTGGACGAGGCGGGGGCCGAGACGGTCCGCGGCGTCCTCCGGGCCACGGGCGCCGTCGACGAGGTGGAGCAGATGATCACCGAGCGGGTGCAGCGGGCCCGGCGGGTCCTGGACGAGGCCCCGTTCCCGGAGGAGGTCAGGAAGACCCTGGACACCTTCATCACCACCACGACCCTCAGGGCCGCCTGAGCCCGGCGTGACGGACGGTCGAAGGGCCCGTTCCATCCCCTCCTAGAAACCTGGATGACGCGATCTCAATGGAATTTCGACACGGGGAGCCGAGTGCGCCCCCGCCACCGGCCCCGGTGCCGGGGACGACGGAAAGCCGCCGCGCCCGCTCGGTCGGCACCGGCCGCGCCCACGCCAAGTCAATCCTGCTGGGGGAGCACGCGGTCGTCTACGGGGCCCCGGCGCTCGCCCTGCCCGTTCCGCACCTGTCGATCACCGCCAGCGCCGGGTTCTCCACCCGCGGGGGAGAACCCGGCGGGGTGTCCTTCACGACGACCGGATCCGCCTGGAAGGAGGTCGGAACGCAGGCGTCCGAGGGGCTGTGCCGGATGGTCACCGACTTCAGGGCGGCCATGGGCGTCGACGACGGGCGGCACCTCGACGTGATCATCGACGGTTCCGTCCCGATCGGCAGGGGACTCGGCTCCAGCGCGGCCTGCGCCCGTGCCGTCGTCCTCGCCCTGGCCGACCTCTGCGGCCGCGGGCTCCCGGAGCGGACGGTCTTCGACCTGGTGCAGACCGCCGAGAACGTGACGCACGGCAGGGCCAGCGGCGTCGACGCCGCCACCGTCGGCGCGAGCGCCCCGCTGCTGTTCCAGGCGGGTGCGGCCCGCCCGCTGCGGGTCGGCTGCGACGCGCTGTTCGTCATCGCGGACAGCGGCGCCGCCGGCAGCACCAGGGAAGCGGTCGACAAGCTGCGGGAGGGGTTCCGGCTCCGCGCCGGAACGCAGGAGGCGTTCGTGGACCGGGCCTCGGAACTGGTCGGCGAAGCCGTGGGCACCCTCGCCGCCGGCCGGCCGGAGGAGCTCGGCTCCCTGCTGACGGAGTACCACGGGCTGCTCCGCGGGGCCGGACTGAGCACCGACCGGATCGAGGCGATGGTGGGTGCCGCGCTCGCCGCGGGCAGCCTCGGCGCCAAGATCACCGGCGGCGGACTGGGCGGCTGCGTCCTCGCACTGACCCGGCCCGAGCAGGCGAGGGAGGTCACCCGGCGGCTGCACGGGGCCGGGGCCGTACAGACGTGGATCGTCCCCCTGAGGAGGCTCGTCACGCATGTCTGAGCAGCAGAGCACCCTGCTCCGCCCGCGGGAGCGGCCGGGCGCGAACGGCGCCACGGCCGTCGCCCAGCCGAACATCGCGCTGATCAAGTACTGGGGGAAGCGGGACGAGCACCTCTTCCTCCCGTGGACCAGCAGCCTGTCGATGACCCTGGACATCTTCCCCACGACCACCCGCGTCCGCCTCGACGCCGGGGCCGCGGACGACGAGGTGACCTTCAACGGCGCACCCGCGGGGGACGGGGAGCGGCGGCGCATCACCGGGTTCCTCGACCTGGTGCGCCACCGGGCCGGACTCGCCCACCGGGCCGTCGTCGACACCCGCAACACCGTGCCCACCGGGGCGGGCCTGGCGTCCTCCGCCGGAGGGTTCGCCGCGCTCGCCGTCGCGGCCGCCGCCGCGTACGGACTGGACCTCGACCCCGCCAGCCTCTCCCGGCTGGCCCGCCGCGGCTCCGGCTCGGCCTCGCGGTCGGTCTTCGGCGGCTTCGCGGTCTGGAACGCCGGCACCTGGACGGCACCGCCCGCGGAGGCCGACCTCAGCTCCTACGCGGAGCCGGTGGCGGTGGGCGACCTCGACCCCGCGCTGGTCATCGCGGTGGTCGACGCCGGTCCCAAGGAGGTGTCCAGCCGCGCGGCCATGCGCCGCACCGTCGAGACCTCGCCGCTGTTCGAGCCCTGGGCCGCGTCGAGCCGGGACGACCTGACCGGGATGAGGGCGGCGCTCCTGCGCGCCGACCTCGACGCGGTGGGCGAGATCGCCGAACGCAACTTCCTCGGCATGCACGCGACCATGCTGAGCGCGCGCCCCGCGGTGCGCTACCTCTCGCCCGCCTCGCTCACCGTCCTCGACAGCGTGCTGCAGCTGCGGCGCGACGGCACGTCCGCCTACGCGACCATGGACGCCGGACCGAACGTCAAGGTGCTCTGCCACCGCGCGGACGCCGACCGGGTCGCCGAGGCCGTGCGCACCGCCGCCGCGGGCGGCACCGTGCACATCGCCGGGCCGGGCCGGGGCGCCCGCCTGCTGGACGAGGGCGGACGATGACCCCCGGGCGGACGGTCGTCCGCAGCGCGCCCGGCAAGCTGTTCGTCGCGGGCGAGTACGCGGTGGTGGAACCCGGCACCCCGGCCGTCCTGGTGGCCGTGGACCGGGGGGTCACCGTCACGGCGGCCCACGCCGGCACCGCCGGCGTCGTGGTCTCCTCCGACCTCGTTCCCGGAGCGGTGCACTGGCGGTGGCGCGACGGCCGGCTCCGCGCGCCCGGCCCGGAGGAGGGCGCGCGCGGCGGGGCCGGGGACGGCGGCGGGGAGGGCGCGCGCGGCGCCCTGGCCCACGTGGTGGCGGCGGTCGAGACCGTGGGACGGCTGCTGGCCGAACGCGGCCTGCCCGTACCCGGGTTGGACATCTCGGTCAGCAGCCGGCTGCACGACCACGGCCGCAAGTACGGCCTGGGGTCGAGCGGCGCGGTGACCGTGGCCACGATCGACGCCCTCACCTCCCTGTGCGGGCTGGAGCTCCCGCTCGACGCCCGCTACCGCCTGGCCCTGATCTCCTCGGCCGGGATCGACCCCAGGGGCTCCGGAGGCGACCTCGCCGCCAGTACCTGGGGCGGCTGGATCGCGTACCAGGCACCCGACCGGGCCGCCGTGCTCGACCTCGTCCGCCGCCACGGCATCGAGGAGGGGCTCCGCGCCCCCTGGCCGGGCCTCGCGGTCCGGAGGCTCCCGGCCCCGCGCGGCCTGAGCCTCGAAGTCGGCTGGACCGGCAGCCCGGTCTCGACCGGCTCGCTCATGTCCGGCCCACCGCACCGGACCTGGCGCGGCACCGCCGCGCACCGGGCGTTCGTGGAGACCTCCACCGACCTCGTCCGCGCCTCGATCACCGCCCTCGAGGCCGGGGACGACCAGGGCCTGCTGCGTCAGATCCGCCGGGCCAGGCAGGAGTTGGCCCGCCTCGACGCCGAAGCCGGGCTCGGCATCTTCACCCCCGGGCTGACCGCGCTGTGCACGGTTGCCGAGACCGCCGGCGGCGCGGCCAAGCCCTCCGGCGCGGGCGGCGGCGACTGCGGCATCGCCCTGTTCGACGCCGGGGCCCGGCACGACATCTCCCAGGTACGGCAGCGGTGGGCCGCGGCCGGGGTGCTGCCCCTGCCCGTCCGGACCGCCCCGGAAGGAATCGAGTGATGAGCGCTCAGCGCAAGGACGACCACGTCCGGCTCGCCGTCGAGCAGCAGGACACCCGCAGCGGGACCAACCAGTTCGACGAGGTGTCCTTCGTCCACCACGCCCTGGCCGGCATCGACCGGCCGCAGGTGTCCCTGGGCACGGCCTTCGCCGGGATCTCCTGGGAGGCACCGCTCTACATCAACGCGATGACCGGCGGCACCGCCAGGACCGGCGTCATCAACCGGGGTCTGGCGACGGCCGCCCGCGAGACCGGGGTGGCCGTCGCGTCGGGCTCCGTGCACGCCTACCTGAGGGACCCGGCGTGCGCCGACACCTTCAGCGTCCTGCGCCGGGAGAACCCGCACGGGTTCGTCATGGCCAACGTGAACGCGACGGCGTCGGTCGCCGACACGCGGCGCGCCATCGACCTGCTGGAGGCCGACGCCCTCCAGATCCACGTCAACACGGCGCAGGAGACGGCCATGCCGGAGGGCGACCGGTCCTTCGGGGCCTGGCTCTCGCAGATCGAGAAGATCACGGCGGCCGTCGACCTGCCCGTGATCGTCAAGGAGGTCGGCAACGGTCTGAGCCGCGAGACCGTCCTGACGCTCCGACAGCTCGGTGTCCGGGTGGCGGACCTCGGCGGCCGGGGCGGCACCGACTTCGCCCGGATCGAGAACGGCCGGCGCCCGCTCGGCGACTACGCCTTCCTCCACGACTGGGGCCAGTCCACCGCGGCCTGTCTCCTGGACGCGCAGGGCGTCGGACTCCCCGTGCTCGCCTCCGGCGGCGTCCGCCACCCCCTCGACGCCGCCCGCGCCCTGGCCCTGGGCGCCTCCGGGGTCGGGGTCTCCGGGGTGTTCCTGCGCACCCTGCTCGACGGCGGCGTCGAGGCGCTGGTCGCGCAGATCACGACCTGGCTGGACCAGCTCGCGGCCCTGCAGACCATGCTCGGCGCGCGAACCCCCGCCGAGCTCGCCGACAAGGACCTGCTGATCCACGGCACCCTCCGCACCTTCTGCGCCGACCGGGGCATCGACACGGGCCGACTCGCCCGGCGTTCCCGCCCGGCCGACACCCTCCACGATTCGACGGGAGCACGATGACCGACACGCACGCCATTGCCAGGGTCCCCATGAAGTGGGTCGGACCCCTTCGGATCTCCGGGAACGTCGCCACCACCGAGACCCACGTCCCCCTCGCCACCTACGAGACGCCGCTGTGGCCCTCGGTGGGCCGCGGCGCGAAGGTGTCGATGCTCACCGAGCAGGGCATCGCCGCCACCCTCGTCGACGAGCGGATGACCCGCTCGGTGCTCGTCGAGGCGACCGACGCCCGGACCGCGTACGCCGCCGCCCGCACCATCGAGTCGCGGATCGAGGAGCTGCGCGCCGTGGTCCGCACCTGCAGCCGGTTCGCCGAGCTCCTCCAGGTCCGGCACGAGATCGCGGGCAACCTGCTGTTCGTCCGGTTCGAGTTCAGCACCGGTGACGCCTCCGGCCACAACATGGCCACGCTCGCCTCCGACACCCTCCTGACGCACCTGCTGCAGACCGTTCCGGGGATCGCCTACGGATCGATCTCCGGGAACTACTGCACGGACAAGAAGGCGACCGCGATCAACGGCATCCTCGGCCGCGGGAAGAACGTGGTCACCGAACTGCTCGTCCCGCGCGCCGTGGTGGAGCGCGTCCTGCACACCACCGCCGCCAAGGTCGTCGAGCTGAACATCCGCAAGAACCTGCTCGGCACCCTGCTGGCCGGCGGCATCCGCTCGGCCAACGCCCACTACGCCAACATGCTGCTCGGGTTCTACCTGGCCACCGGCCAGGACGCGGCCAACATCGTCGAGGGCTCCCAGGGCGTCACCCTGGCCGAGGACCGCGACGGCGACCTCTACTTCTCCTGCAACCTGCCCAACCTGATCGTCGGCACCGTGGGCAACGGCAAGGGCCTGGAGTTCGTGGAGACGAACCTGACCCGCCTCGGCTGCCGCGCGGACCGCGCCCCCGGCGAGAACGCGCGCCGGCTCGCCGTCATCGCGGCGGCGACGGTCCTCTGCGGCGAGCTCTCGCTGCTCGCGGCGCAGACCAACCCGGGCGAACTCATGCGTGCGCACGTCGAACTGGAGCGCGACAACAAGACGGCAAAGGTCGGTGTCTGAACATGTCCCACGACGCTTTCCACGGAATCCACGACCTGTCGTTCGCGACGACCGAGTACGTCCTGTCGCACGAGGCGCTCGCCGGGTACAACGGCACCGAGATCGGCAAGTACCACATCGGCATCGGCCAGCGGTCGATGAGCGTGCCCGCCGCGGACGAGGACATCGTGACGCTGGGCGCCGCCGCCGCCGCCCCGATCATCGCCCGGCACGGGTCCGAGCGGATCCGCACGGTGGTCTTCGCGACGGAGTCCTCGATAGACCAGGCGAAGTCCGCGGGCGTGTACGTGCACTCGCTGCTCGGCCTGCCGTCGGCCTGCCGCGTCGTCGAACTGAAGCAGGCGTGCTACGGGGCCACGGCCGCCCTGCAGTTCGCCGTCGGACTCGTACGGCGCAGCCCCGACCAGCAGGTCCTGGTGATCGCGAGCGACGTCTCCAAGTACGAACTGGACAGCCCCGGCGAGGCGACCCAGGGCGCCGCCGCGGTGGCGATGCTGATCAGCGCCGACCCCGCCCTGGTCCGCATCGAGAACCCCTCGGGGCTGTTCACCGCCGACGTCATGGACTTCTGGCGGCCGAACTACCTCACCACCGCCCTGGTCGACGGGCAGGAATCCGTCCAGGCGTACCTGCAGGCGGTCGCGAGCAGTTGGAAGGACTACGGCGAGCAGGGCGGCCGCGCGCTCGACGAGTTCGCCGCGTTCTGCTACCACCAGCCGTTCACGAAGATGGCCTACAAGGCGCACCACCACCTGCTCAACCACGCGGGCCGGGAAACCGACAAGGCGGCCATCGAGCGGGCCGTCGGGCGGACCGTGGCCTACAACACCACCGTCGGCAACAGCTACACCGCCTCGGTGTACCTCGCCCTCGCCGCGCTGCTCGACCAGGCGGACGACCTGACCGACCGGCCCGTCGCCTTCCTCAGCTACGGCTCCGGCAGCGTCGCCGAGTTCTTCGCCGGCACCGTCGCCCCCGGCTACCGCGAACACCTGCGGACCGCGGAGAACCTGGAGGCGATAGCCCGGCGCAAGCCGGTCGACCACGCCCGCTACCGCGAGCTGCACGAGCGGTCCTTCCCGACCGACGGGGGGGAGTACTCCACCCCGGAGCAGACCACCGGCCCCTTCCGCCTGGCTGGCCTCAGCGGCCACAAGCGCATCTACCGGGCGCGCTAGCGCACCTTTGGTCCCGCGGCGTGCGGGGGCTGCCCCGCGCGCGCCCGCCGCGGCCGCCGCGGCCGTGCGCCGGTCCTTCACACGCAGTTCTCCACACCACTTGAGGGGAGGGCAGTCGCATGAGCGACGTCAGGATCCTCGGCACGGGTGCCTACGTGCCGGAGCGGGTCGTGCCCAACGACGAGGTCGCCGTGGCGGCGGGGGTCGACGGCCCGTGGATCGCCGGCAAGTCCGGCATCCGGGAACGGCGGTGGGCCGCCGACGACCAGGCCACCTCGGACCTGGCCGCCGCGGCGGGGCGCGCCGCGCTGCGGTCGGCCGGCATCACCGCCAAGGAACTGTCCGTGATCGTGGTGGCCACGTCCACCCCCGACCGGCCGCAACCGCCCACCGCCGCCTACGTCCAGCAGCGGCTCGGCGCGAGCGGCGCGGCCGCGTTCGACGTCAACGCGGTCTGCTCCGGCATGGTGTTCGCGCTCTCCGCGGCCGAGGGCGTCCTCGCCCGCAGCGGCGGCCACGCCCTGGTCATCGGTGCGGACCTGTACTCCCGGATCCTGGACCGGTCCGACCGCAGGACCGTGATCCTCTTCGGGGACGGCGCCGGTGCGGTGGTCCTGGCGGCGTCGGCGGAGCGCGGCCCGCGCGTCCGGCACCTGGCGCTGCACTCGTTCGGCGAGCTGTCGGGCCTCATCGAGGTGCCCGCCGGCGGCAGCCGCACGCCCGTGGACCGGACGGCCCTCGAGGCGGGGCTCCAGTACTTCGCGATGGACGGGCGGGGCGTGCGGAGCTTCGTCGGTGACAACCTGCCGCAGCTGGTCAAGGCGTTCCTGCACGAGTGCGGCGTGGTGCCCGACGACATCGACCACTTCGTGCCGCACCAGGCCAACGGCGTCATGCTGGACAGCCTCTTCGCCGACCTGGAACTGCCCCGGGCGACCATGCACCGCACGCTGACGCACTACGGCAACACGGGGTCCGCCTCCATCCCGATCACCCTGGACGCGGCCGCCCGCGCCGGGGCCCTCGCCCCCGGCGACCTGGTCCTCCTGGCCGGCTTCGGCGGCGGCATGTCGGTGGGATTCGCGCTGGTCGAGTGGTGAGGGAATTCGGCCGGCGGGTCGGCGCGGTTCATGATCTCCCATGTGAAATCCACGGGGGGTCGTGGAGAACCGACCTGTCGCGCGGGATCGCCCGGCGGTTACTGTCGGGATGTCCGCAGATTCACCGTGACCTCGCGTAATGATGACGGGCGCCGCTCCGTCGGCGTGGTCGTTCTGTCCGGGAGATTTACTGTGTCGCGTAAAGCCGCAACGGAGGGCGTTGCCTGGGAGAAGGTGGCGAACTCCATCGAGTTCGTACCCGCCGAGTATTCCAGCAGGGACCAACCGGAATCCGTGGCCCGGGAAATGCTGCGCTGCGAGCCGGAGGAGATCGACCGGCTCGTGGACGCGGGGCTCCCGTTCGAGCAGCGGTCCGGAGTGCGTTTCTTCGACGCCAACGACCTGTACAACCTCGGCATGTACTCGAACAGCGGGGTGACGCAGCCGGAGCTGACCTTCCGCCTGCTCTTCCGGTTCGCCCGGCGCCCGGTGGACGACCTCCTGCGCGCCAAGGCGTGGGACTTCCGGGTCGCGCTGGAGTGCGTCGACTGCCCGGAGGAGGCCCCCTGGCGGCTGGAGGAGCCGAGCGTCGCCCGGTTCGGCGGGAGCGTCGCCGGGGTGACGGCGCCGTCGGCGAGCCGGGGGTCGGCCCAGTACGCGGCGACGGTGACGACGACCGGCGTCCGGACCCCGGTGGTCTCGCCCGTGCTGCGCCGGCTGACCGGCGAGTACCTGGGCGCGGGCTACCGCTGGCAGATGGTCCCGGTGCCCATGCAGGCGCACCCGGACCAGGTGCACGCCATGGGTGCCACGAGCTGCATCGCGGCGAGCCTGCACCTGGCCGAGAGCTTCCGCGCGGCCGGGTACCGGGCCGAGGCGAAGCGGGGGTGGTTCTGCGGCGTGCTCGGCGGGGCCCTCGACCTGCCGCACGCGTCCGTCGAGGTCGAGGACGACGACGGCGCGGTCAAGACCGTCGACATCGCCAAGGCCCAGCTGGCCGCCCGGCTCTCGCCGGACACCGAGCAGTTCCAGGAACTGTGCCTCGGGTCGATCTACAACAAGGTTATTCCGTCCACGGCGTCCGGGAACGCGCCCTTCGGTTACCACGACTGCGGTTCGCAGCTGCCGATCCAGGTCCGTGCGGACATTCAGACGGTGCGTTGAAAACGGAATCCCGCGCCATTCCACGGGGAAGATGAGGAACCATGGTCGCACGAGATATCAAGCCGATATCGCTCGACCTGGACCGGCTCGAGCAGATGGCCGAATCCAGTTACTACAACCCTTACACGATTTTCGACTGGCCCGAGGAGATCGAGCCCGACAGGCCGTGGATGAGCGAGGGTCTGACCACGCTGGCGGGCACGCCGATGTGGGACGAGCTCACCCGCGAGCAGCAATTGGCGCTGACCAGGTACGAGGCGATCAACTTCTTCAGCCTCAACATCCACGGAATCCGCGAGCTGATGAGCGAAGTGGTGATGCGCATCCACGAGCGGGCCTACGCGGACGTCTCGGAGTTCCTGCACCACTTCATCGGCGAAGAGAACGAGCACATGTGGTTCTTCGCCCGGTTCTGCCTGCGGTACGGCGGCAAGCTGTACCCGGCGCAGCCGACGCTGCAGGTCGATTCCGTGGCCCACCTCTCGCCGGTGGCCCGGGAGGCGATCATCTTCGCGCGGATCCTGATCTTCGAGGAGATCGTCGACTACTTCAACGCTCACATGGCGACCGACGAGGCCCTGCCGCACATCGCCCGCGAGATCAACCGCGTGCACCACCAGGACGAGAGCAGGCACGTCGCGTTCGGCCGGATGATCTTCACCGACCTGCTGGGCCAGGTGGCCGGGCGCGACCCGGCGGAGGTGCCGATGGTCGCCGCGTACCTGGAGGGCTACCTCCAGTACAGCATCGGCACCCTCTACAACCCCGCCGCCTACCGGGACGCGGGCATCCCGGACGGGCTGGCGCTGCGGCGGCGCGCGCTGGAGCACCCGGCCCGGCTGCTGGCGCACGACCAGATCCTGAAGCGGACCAGGAAGTTCCTGAGCAGGGCGGGCGCCGGAAAGGAACTGATCGCATGACGACCGACCCGATGCAGGAGGTCCGGTCCTTCATCCTGGAGCGCAACCCGGCGATCGGTCAGCTGGCCCCCGGGACGGATCTGATCGACAGCCGGGCCATCAACTCCCTGGCCTTCGTCGACTTCATCTTCCTGCTGGAGGAGCTGACCGGCGAGGCGATCGATCCGGAGGACCTGGACCTGGACGACTTCCGCAGCCTCGACGCGATCGAAGCCCGTTTCTTCAAGCAGAAGGCAGCCCAATGACCACGAGGACCGACAACGGCCTGAAAGTACTGGACGCCGACCAGCTGCGGTTGCTGCGGGCGACCGACGCGGCGTTCCTGCGGCTGGCCCGCACCTGGGAGGCCCCGGAGTTCCGGTTCCCGTTCCTGATCGGGAGCGGGGACCTCGACGCCTTCGACTACTTCGACAACTTCCCCCACCTGGGGCTGGCGGCCACCCGGCTGGATCCGAAGCGCCTGGGGGCCCTGCTGGCCGAAACGGACCGGCCGCTGGACCGGATCCCGGCCGAGGTGATGGAGCCGACCGGCTTCGCGCTGCCGTCGGCCGCCTGCTACGCGGTCTACCTCGACCTGGCCGGCGCCGGGCTGCCCCCGGAGGGGGTGCTGCGGACCACGCTCGGAACCTGCTTCCGCAACGAGGACCACTACGACGGTCTGCAGCGGCTCCTCGGCTTCTCCATGCGGGAGATCGTCTTCATCGGACCGGAGGACGGGGCCAAGCAGCACCTGCTCCGCGCCAAGGAGGCCGTGACGGCCCTGTGCGCCGAACTCGGGCTGGACGTCCGGCTGGAGGTCGCCACCGACCCGTTCTTCGACAAGAACGGCGGCAAGGCCAAGATGCAGCGCCTGTTCCCGGTGAAGGAGGAGTTCGTCGTCGGCGGGCTGGCGATCGGCTCGGTGAACTACCACCGGAACTTCTTCGGCGAACGGTGCTCGATCCGGGCCGGCGAGGACCTGGCGCACACCAGCTGCCTCGCCTTCGGGCTGGAGCGCTGGGTGCACGCGCTGACGGAGCGGTTCGGCAGCGCCGGGGCCGCCGCGTCCGCGGTGGAGCGTCTGGGCTGATGCGGAACACGTTGGCCGGGGTGCTCGGCACCGAAGTGAGCCTGCTCCAGTCGGGCATGGGAGGCGTCGCGGGGCCGGAACTGGCGTGCGCGGTGTCCAACGCCGGTGCGGCGGGCTGCGTGGGCGGCTACAAGCTGGTCGGTGACGGGCTGTCGGCCGCGCTCGCCCGGCTGGTCGCGGGGACCGACCGGCCCGTCGGCGTGAACCTCATCCCGGAGGTGGTCGGGCCGCAGGAACTGGACCGGCAGGTCGCGCAGGTGCTCGACGAGACGCCCCGGCACGTCTACCTGTCCTTCTTCGGCATGCCGGACGGCGCCGTGCTCGACCGGGTCGACGCGGCGGGACGGCGGACCGTCGTCCAGGTCGGGACGGTGCGGGACGGGGTGCGGGCCGCCGGACACGGCTCCGTGGTGGTGGCGCAGGGCACCGAGGCGGGCGGCCACCTCCTGGGCGAGGCGGGCCGGGACGCCCTGGTCACCGCGTTGCGCGAGGAGCTGCCGGAGACCTGCATCGTCGCCTCGGGCGGCATCGGGTCACCGGCGGAGGCGGCCAGGGCCCTGTCCGCGGGCGCCGACGGCATCATGCTCGGCACCGCCTTCGTCGTCGCGCACGAGTCGCGGGCCCACTCCTACTTCAAGGGAGCGGTGAGCACCGCCGACGAGACCGACACGGTGATCTCCGACGTCTACGAGATCGGCTGGCCGGGCCGGCGGCACCGCGTGCTGGAGACGTCCGCCACCCGCAACGCGGAGCAGCCCAGGAAGTTCATCGGCCGGACGGTGGTCGAGGGGCAGCCGTACCTGATACCGCGGTTCAGCGCCGCGGCGCCGACGGAGGCGACCAGCGGCCGGATCGAGGAGATGGCGATGTACTGCGGGCTTTCCTGCGGTGCCGTCTCCGGAATGCGGCCGGCGGCCGAGATCGTCGCCGAATTCGCTCGCATCCTCCGGGGTGTCGAGATCTTCGAAACAGGAACAGGATAGAGATTCATGTCAATCGTCGAGAACATGTCCCGGCTGGACCTGTCGTACCGTGACGACGCGCCGCGCATCCGCACCAGGGAGGGCGTGGAGCTCTACTGCGAGTCCCGCGGCGAGGGCACCGTCATCACACCGCTCCCCAACCTCGTCGCGACCGCGCCGATCTGGCGCGGTTTCACCGAGGAACTGGCCCAGCACCACCGCGTCCTGGTCTACGACCTGGCCAATCACGGGGCCTCCTCGCGGGTCGCGGAGGAGCCGACCTGGGAGGACCACGCGGCCGATCTGATCGCGCTGCTCGACGCGCTGGAGATCGAGTCGACCTACCTGATCGGCTCGTCCACCACCACGGTCTTCGCCCGGGACATGGCGCTGTGGCACCCGGACCGGGTCAAGGGCCTGGTGCTGGCGGGCCCGGTCTACGGCCCCCGGGGCATGCGCCGCCAGAAGCAGTTGCAGCGGAACTGGCTGCGGACGCTGGAGAGCAGCGGTCTCGCGGCCGTGTTCGACCACCTCTACCCCGAGATGTTCAGCACCGAGATGAACGAGGCGCTCGGCACCCCGGGCTTCCTGGGGCTGCGGGAGGCGTTCATGGCGGTCTCCGACCCGGAGGAGCTGGCCCGGAGCTTCAGGAGCGCCGCGAACGACACGCACAGCCCCGACCTGCCGCCGCGCATCGCCGCGCCCACGCTGGTCGTCGTGGGCGACGACGACATGCTGCTGAGCCCGACGGGCGCCCAGGAGCTGGCCGACCAGTTCCAGAACGGCACCTGCCGGATCATTCCGAAGGCCGGGCACCAGCCCTTCTTCGACGACGCGGAGACCTTCCAGTCGATCGTCCTCGAATTCGTCAAGGACGTGGAATCGCGTGTCTGACGGGGTGCTCGAGGTTCGGCAGCGCATCCGGGGGCTGCTCGTCGACCTGTTCGGCAGCGACCACTTCGCCGGCAGCGTGCCGGACACCGTGTCCCTCCGCCAGGCGGGCCTGTCCTCCACCGCGCTGGTCAGTCTGCTGGTGGCGATGGAGGACGCGTTCGGCTTCGAGTGGGACGAGGACGTCCGGCCCGAGTCGCTCCGCTCGATCGAGTCGCTGGCCGACCACGTCGTGTCGTTGCGTTGACCGGGACGTCCGGGGCGTCCGGGGCGTCCGGGTCGCTTGGGGCGTCCAGGGCGCTCGGGGTGTACGGGGCGGCGGGGCCGGAGCTGCCCGCCGCCGCCGCGGCGGCGGGCGTGCGGGTCCGGTGG
>NZ_JBHUWH010000043.1:0-29150 GCF_042670125.1 Kitasatospora sp. NPDC057198
GGTGTCTGTCCGTGCGTCGGATCGACGGCGTCAGAGCAGTTCGGTGACCGAACCGCCGGCCGCGGTGATCTTCTCGGCGGCGGGGCCGGAGACGGCGTCGACCGTCACCTGCAGCGCCACCGCGATGTCGCCCTGGCCGAGGACCTTGACGAGCTCGTTCTTGCGAACGGCGCCCTTCTCGATCAGACCGGCCACGGTGACCTCGCCACCGTTCGGGTAGAGCTCGGCCAGCTTGTCCAGGTTCACGACCTGGAACTGCTTGTGGGCCGGGTTCTTGAAGCCCTTCAGCTTCGGCAGGCGCATGTGGAGGGGCATCTGGCCACCCTCGAAGCGCTGCGGAACCTGGTAGCGGGCCTTGGTGCCCTTGGTACCACGACCTGCAGTCTTGCCCTTGGAGCCCTCACCGCGACCAACGCGGATCTTGTCCTTCTTGGCGCCCGGGGCGGGCTTCAGGTTGTGGAGCTTGATCGGCGAGTCCGACATGATCAGTCCACCTCCTCGACCGTGACCAGGTGGCGAACGGTGTGGACCATGCCGCGGATCTCCGGGCGGTCCTCCTTCACCACGGTGTCGTTCAGCCGCTTGAGGCCGAGCGAACGGAGGGTGTCACGGTGGTTCTGCTTGCTACCGATGTACGACTTGGTCTGGGTGACCTTCAGGCGAGCCATCAGGCGCTCACCCCAGCCGCACGGGCCCGGAGCAGCGCGGCCGGGGCCACGTCCTCCAGGGGCAGGCCACGACGGGCGGCGATCTCCTCGGGGCGCACGAGGCCCTTCAGAGCGGCCACGGTGGCGTGCACGATGTTGATCGCGTTGTCCGAGCCGAGCGACTTCGACAGGATGTCGTGAACGCCGGCGCACTCGAGGACGGCACGCACCGGGCCACCGGCGATGACACCGGTACCGGGGGACGCCGGCTTCAGCAGCACGACGCCGGCGGCCTTCTCGCCCTGGATGGGGTGCGGGATGGTGCCCTGGATACGGGGGACCTTGAAGAAGTTCTTCTTGGCCTCCTCAACGCCCTTGGCGATGGCGGCCGGAACCTCCTTCGCCTTGCCGTAACCGACACCCACGGTGCCGTCACCGTCGCCCACCACGACCAGCGCGGTGAAGCTGAAACGACGACCACCCTTGACAACCTTGGCGACACGGTTGATCGCGACGACGCGCTCGACGTAAGCGGTCTTCTCGGCGACCGGGGCGCCGCCCCGCTCGTCACGCTTACGGTCGCGCCGCTCGCCACCGGTGCCGCCGCCGGCGCCGCTACCGCGGCGCTGGGGTCCAGCCATTGGAATTACCTCTCTCGTTTACGTCCGCCGACAGAGTCGACGAGCGGCTTAGAAGTCGAGCCCGGACTCGCGGGCCGCGTCCGCCAGGGCGGCGATGCGGCCGGCGTACCGGTTGCCCGCGCGGTCGAAGACGACCGACTCGACGCCGGCGGCCTTGGCGCGCTCGGCGACCAGGCTTCCGACCTTCTTGGCCAGCTCGGTCTTGTCGCCCTCGGTGCCCTTGATGGACACGTCGAGGGTGGACGCCGACGCCAGGGTGTGACCCTTGGCGTCGTCGATGACCTGGGCGACCATGTGGCGGTTCGAACGCGTCACGACGAGGCGCGGACGCACCTCGGTGCCGACGACGCGCTTGCGAACGCGAATGGCGCGGCGCTTGCGGGCGGCGTTCTTGTAGGCGTTGCCCTTGCCGATCTTGACAGAGACGCTCATCGCTTACTTACCACTCTTTCCGACCTTGCGGCGGATGACCTCGCCCGCGTACTTGACGCCCTTGGCCTTGTACGGGTCGGGCTTGCGCAGCTTGCGGATCTTCGCGGCGATCTCGCCGACCTTCTGCTTGTCGGTGCCGTCCACGTGGAACTTGGTGGGCGTCTCGACGACGAAGGAGATCCCCTCCGGCGCGGTGACCAGGATCGGGTGGCTGTAGCCCAGCGCGAACTCCATGTCGGAGCCCTTCGCCGTGACTCGGTAGCCGACGCCGCTGATCTCCAGCGACTTGCGGTAGCCCGCGGTCACGCCGGTGATCATGTTCGCCACCAGCGTGCGCGACAGGCCGTGCAGGGCCTTCGACTGACGCTCGTCGTTCGGGCGGGTGACGAGCAGCGTGCCGTCCTCGCCCTTGCCGATCTCGATCGGCGCGGCGACGACGTGGGTGAGCGAGCCCTTGGGGCCCTTCACCGTGACCGTCTGGCCGTCGATGGTGACGTCCACACCAGCGGGAACCTGGATGGGCAGCCGTCCAATGCGCGACATTGCTGTACCTCCGTTTCCCGAATTACCAGACGTAGGCGAGAACTTCTCCGCCTACGCCCTTCTTGGCGGCCTGCTTGTCGGTCAGGAGGCCGGAGGACGTGGAGATGATCGCCACGCCCAGGCCGCCGAGCACCTTCGGCAGGTTGGTGGACTTTGCGTACACACGCAGACCCGGCTTGCTGATGCGCTTGATGCCGGCGATGGAACGCTCGCGGTTGGGGCCGAACTTGAGCTCGATGGTCAGCTTCTTGCCGACCTCGCCCTCGACGGGCTCCTCAACCTTGTAGGAGGAGATGTACCCCTCCTGCTGCAGGATCTCGGCGACGTGCGCCTTGATCTTGCTGGCCGGCATCGCCACGGAGTCGTGGTACGCCGAGTTCGCGTTACGCAGACGCGTGAGCATGTCTGCGATGGGGTCGGTCATGGTCATGGTGGCCTCAGGCCTCTCCCGCCGTGGTTTCTCCGCGCCAGGTCCCCCTCCGCGCACTCGGAAGAGTGCGAAAGGGGCACAAGCGCAGGGGACCTGCGACGTAGTAAGACTGGGTGTTGCGGACCTTCACAGGAAGGCCGCGGCTCGCCCGAAGGGGATGCCGCAGCAGGGGCCCGACCCCAACACCTTACGGGATCCCTCGCGGGAACCCAAAAGCGTCGAGGTCGGGCACGCTACTCGCCGATGTCAGAACAGCCGGTAAGGACTACCAGGAGCTCTTGGTCACGCCCGGCAGCTCGCCGCGGTGCGCCATCTCACGGAGGCAGACACGGCACAGGCCGAACTTGCGGTACACCGAGTGCGGACGGCCGCAGCGCTGGCACCGGGTGTACGCCCGGACGCCGAACTTCGGCTTGCGCTCGGACTTAGCGATCAGGGCCTTCTTCGCCATGGCTCACGCCTCCTTGAACGGGAAGCCCAGAGCGCGCAGGAGCGCCCGGCCCTCATCGTCGGTCTGAGCGGTGGTCACGACGGTGATGTCCATACCGCGCTGACGGTCGACCTTGTCCTGGTCGATCTCGTGGAACATGACCTGCTCGGTCAGACCGAAGGTGTAGTTGCCACGGCCGTCGAACTGCTTGGGCGAGAGGCCGCGGAAGTCACGGATACGCGGCAGCGCCAGCGACACCAGACGGTCCACGAACTCCCACATGCGGTCACCACGGAGGGTGACGTGGGCACCGATCGGCTGGCCCTCGCGCAGCTTGAACTGCGCGATGGACTTGCGGGCCTTGGTGACGGCCGGCTTCTGACCGGTGATCGCGGTCAGGTCCTTGATGGCACCCTCGATCAGCTTGCTGTCACGGGCGGCCTCGCCGACACCCATGTTGACCACGACCTTGACCAGGCCGGGGATCAGCATGACGTTCTCGTACGAGAACTGCTCGTGCAGCTGACCCTTGACCTCGGAGAGGTACTTCTCCTTGAGGCGGGGGGTCACCTTCTCAACAGTCGTCTCAGACATCAGATGTCCTCACCGGTCCGCTTGGCAACGCGGATCTTGTTGCCCTGGTCGTCAAAGCGGTAGCCGACGCGGGTGACGACCTTCTTGCCGTCCTTCTCCACGACCAGCTGGACGTTGGAGACGTGCACCGGGGCCTCGACGGTCACGATGCCACCCTGGGTGCCGGGGCCCGGCTTGGTGTGCTTCTTGACCCGGTTGACACCCTCGACCAGGACCTTGTTGTCAGCGGGGATGGCCTGGATGACCTTGCCCTGCTTGCCCTTGTCCTTGCCGGTGATGACCTGGACCAGGTCACCCTTCTTGATCTTCATGCTGTTCGCCATGGGTTAGAGCACCTCCGGCGCCAGCGAGATGATCTTCATGAACTTCTTGTCGCGCAGCTCGCGGCCCACCGGGCCGAAGATGCGGGTACCGCGGGGGTCGCCATCGGTGTTCTTGAGAACCACGGCGGCGTTCTCGTCGAAGCGGATGTACGAACCGTCCGGACGGCGGCGCTCCTTGACGGTGCGAACGACGACGCACTTGACGACGTCGCCCTTCTTCACCGAACCGCCGGGGATCGCGTCCTTGACGGTGGCGACGATGACGTCCCCGATACCGGCGTAGCGGCGACCGGAGCCACCGAGAACGCGGATGCAGAGAATCTCCTTGGCACCCGTGTTGTCGGCGACGCGCAGTCGCGACTCCTGCTGGATCACAGCTTTCTCCTGATCGTCAACAAGTGTTGACGGGCCGGCCGCTGCTCACACCCGCGCCCCTGGGGGCCCGGTGCACATACGGCCGTACCGCGAACAACCTTGTTACTTGGCCTTCTCGAGGATCTCGACGACGCGCCAGCGCTTCGTCGCGGACAGCGGCCGGGTCTCCATCAGGAGGACACGGTCGCCGACACCGCACGCGTTCTGCTCGTCGTGCGCCTTCAGCTTGTTGGTACGGCGGATGACCTTGCCGTACAGCGCGTGCTTGACGCGGTCCTCGACGGCGACGACGACGGTCTTGTCCATCTTGTCGCTGACGACGAGACCCTCACGGGTCTTGCGGAAACCGCGCGTCTCGTTGGTGTTCTCAGTCATCAGGCGTTCTCCACCGTCTCGATGCCCAGCTCGCGCTCGCGCATCAGGGTGTAGATCCGCGCGATGTCCTTACGGACCAGCCGGAGCCGTCCGTGGTTGTCGAGCTGCCCGGTCGCCGCCTGGAAGCGGAGGTTGAACAGCTCCTCCTTGGCCTCACGGAGCTTGGCAACGAGGGCCTCGTTGTCCAGTTCGCGAAGCTCAGCAGCCTTGGTAGCGGCCGACATCAGCTCTCACCGTCCTCGCGCCGAACGATCCGGCACTTCATCGGAAGCTTGTGCGCGGCACGGGTGAGCGCCTCGCGAGCAATCTTCTCGTTCGGGTACGACAGTTCGAACATGACCCGACCCGGGTGCACGTTCGCGATCCACCACTCCGGCGAACCCTTACCGGAACCCATGCGGGTCTCGGCCGGCTTCTTGGTGAGCGGGCGGTCCGGGTAGATGTTGATCCAGACCTTGCCGCCACGACGGATGTGACGGGTGATCGCGATACGAGCGGACTCGATCTGACGGTTCGTCACGTAGGCCGGGGTCACGGCCTGGATGCCGAACTGGCCGAACGCCAGCTCGGTGCCACCCTTGGCCGCGCCGCGGCGCTTCGGGTGGTGCTGCTTGCGGTGCTTGACCCGACGGGGGATCAGCATTGCGGTCAGGCCTCCGTTCCGGTGTTCTCAGCGGCAGCCGGAGCCTCCACCGCGGCGGCCGGGGCCTGGGCCTCGGCAGCGGCGGGACGACGGCCACGGCCACCGCGCTCGCCACCACGGCCACCGCGCTCGCCACCGCGGGCGGGACGACCGCCCTCGGGACGGGCCGGGCGGTTGCCGGAGCGGGCAGCGGCGTTCTCAGCGCGGACCTCGGCGATGTTCTTGACGTCGCCCTTGTAGATCCAGACCTTCACGCCGATGCGGCCGAAGGTGGTCTTGGCCTCGAAGAAGCCGTAGTCGACGTTCGCGCGCAGGGTGTGCAGCGGCACACGGCCCTCGCGGTAGAACTCCGAACGGCTCATCTCGGCGCCGCCGAGACGACCGGAGCACTGGACCTTGATGCCCTTGGCGCCGGCCTTCATGGTCGACTGCATGCTCTTGCGCATGGCGCGACGGAAGGAGACGCGGGAGGACAACTGCTCCGCGACGCCCTGCGCCACGAGCTGGGCGTCCATCTCGGGGTTGCGGACCTCGAGGATGTTCAGCTGGACCTGCTTGCCGGTCAGCTTCTCCAGCTTGCCGCGGATCTTGTCGGCCTCCGTGCCACGGCGGCCGATCACGATGCCCGGACGAGCGGTGTGGATGTCCACGCGGACCCGGTCACGGGTGCGCTCGATCTCCACCTTCGAGATGCCGGCGCGCTCCATGCCCTGCGTCATGAGACGCCGGATGGCGACGTCTTCCTTGACGTAGTCCTTGTACAGCTTGTCGGCGTACCAGCGGGACTTGAAGTCCGTGCTGATGCCGAGGCGGAACCCGTGCGGGTTAACCTTCTGGCCCATTACCGGGTCCCTTCCTTGCTGCTGACGACCACGGTGATGTGGCTGGTCCGCTTGCGGATCCGGTAGGCACGGCCCTGGGCGCGCGGACGGAACCGCTTCAGGGTCGGACCCTCGTCAACGTACGCCTCGGAGATGTAGAGGTCGTCCACGTTGGAGTGGTTGTAGTTGTGCGACGCGTTGGCGATGGCGCTGTTCAGCACCTTGCCGACCGGCACAGTGGCAGCCTGCGGAGCGAAACGCAGGACCGCCTGGGCCTCCGTGGCCGGCAGGCCACGGATGAGGTCCACCACGCGGCGGGCCTTCATGGGCGTGACGCGGATGTACCGCGCCTGGGCCCTGGCTTCCATGGTTGTCCCCTTAATGGAGTAAGTCACTTTGTCGTTCTGGCGCTACAGCTCGCGGAGCAAATCGCGACTAGCGACGCTTCGACTTGCGGTCTTCCTTCACGTGCCCCTTGAAGGTGCGCGTGGGAGCGAACTCGCCGAGCTTGTGGCCGACCATCGACTCGGTGACGAACACCGGGACGTGCTTGCGGCCATCGTGAACCGCGATCGTGTGGCCGAGCATGGCCGGGGAGATCACGGAACGACGGGACCAGGTCTTGATGACGTTCTGCGTGCCCGCCTCGTTCTGCACGTCCACCTTCTTCTGAAGGTGGTCGTCGATGAAGGGGCCCTTCTTGAGACTGCGCGGCATCTGACCTGCTCCTAGCGCTTCTTGTTGGTCTTGCGGCGGCGCACGATGAGGGAGTCCGACGCCTTGTTCGGGCGACGGGTCCGGCCCTCGGGCTTGCCCCACGGCGAGACCGGGTGGCGACCACCGGAGGTCTTACCCTCACCACCACCGTGCGGGTGGTCGATCGGGTTCATGGCCACACCACGCACGGTCGGGCGGACGCCCTTCCAGCGCATACGGCCGGCCTTGCCCCAGTTGATGTTCGACTGCTCGGCGTTGCCGACCTCGCCGACGGTCGCGCGGCAGCGCGCGTCGACCAGGCGGATCTCACCGGAGGGCATGCGCAGGTGCGCCATGCGGCCCTCACGGGCGAGCAGCTGAATGCCGGAACCCGCGGAACGGGCCAGCTTGGCGCCACCGCCGGGACGGAGCTCCACCGCGTGGATGGTGGTACCGACCGGGATGTTGCGGAGCGGCAGGTTGTTGCCGGGCTTGATGTCGGCGCCGGCGCCGTTCTCGACCCGGTCACCCTGCGCGATGCCGCGGGGGGCGATGATGTAGCGCTTCTCGCCGTCCGCGTAGTGCAGGAGCGCGATGCGCGCGGTGCGGTTCGGGTCGTACTCGATGTGAGCGACCTTCGCCGGCACGCCGTCCTTGTCGTGACGACGGAAGTCGATCACGCGGTAGGCGCGCTTGTGACCGCCACCCTGGTGGCGAGCGGTGATACGACCGGCGTTGTTACGGCCGCCCTTGCTGTGCAGCGGGCGAACCAGCGACTTCTCCGGCGTGGACCGCGTGATTTCGACGAAGTCGGCCACGCTGGAGCCGCGGCGGCCCGGCGTAGTCGGCTTGTACTTGCGGATACCCATTTCTGTCCTCGTCCTTTACGACGATCGCAGTCCCTGACGCAACGTCAGGAGACCGGACCACCGAAGATGTCGATGCGGTTGCCCTCGGCCAGCGTCACGATCGCGCGCTTGGTGTCCTTGCGCTTGCCGAAACCGGTGCGGGAGCGCTTGCGCTTGCCCTGGCGGTTCAGCGTGTTCACGGCCTCGACCTTGACCGAGAAGACCGACTCGACGGCCTGCTTGATCTGGGTCTTGTTGGCACCGGGAGCCACGACGAACGTGTACTTGTTCTCGTCGAGGAGCGAGTAGCTCTTCTCCGAGATAACCGGCTTGATCAGGACGTCACGGGGGTCCGTGAACGTCTTGGAGGTGATCTCGCTCATCAGGCGGCAGTCCCTTCGAGCTCGCCCTCAGCAGCAACGGCCTTGGCGGACGCGGCCGGACCGGCCACGAAACGCTCGAAGGCGGCCTGGGTGAAGACCACATCGTCGGAGACGAGCACGTCGTAGGTGTTCAGCTGGCCGGCGTCCAGGATGTGCACGTTCGGCAGGTTGCGAGCGGACAGGATGCCCAGCTCGTCCTCGCGCTCGACCACCAGGAGGAGGTTCTTGCGCTCGGAGATCTTGCCGAACAGGACCTTGGCGGCCTTGGTCGACGGAGCCTCGGTCGCGGTCACGCCGGTGACGACGTGGATGCGCTCGTGACGAGCCCGGTCGGTGAGCGCGCTGCGCAGGGCGGCGGCGATCATCTTCTTCGGGGTCCGCTGCGAGTAGTCGCGCGGCACGGGACCGTGCACGACGCCACCACCGGCGAACTGCGGCGCGCGGGTCGAGCCCTGGCGGGCGCGACCGGTGCCCTTCTGGCGGTACGGCTTCTTGCCGCCACCGCGGACCTCGCCACGACGCTTGACCTTGTGGGTGCCCTGGCGGGCGGCGGCGAGCTGCGCCACGACCACCTGGTGCATCAGCGGAACGCTGACCTTGGCGTCGAAGATCTCGGCGGGCAGCTCGAGGCTGCCGGCCTTGTCGCCGGCCGGCGACAGGATGTCAATGGTGCTCATATCCTTCACAGCCCCTTCGCCGCGGTGCGGACGAGGACGAGGCCGCCGTTCGGACCCGGGATCGCGCCCTTGATGAGCAGCAGACCCTTCTCCGCGTCGACCGCGTGCACGGTCAGGTTCTGGGTGGTCACGCGCTCGTGACCCATCCGACCCGCCATGCGCATGCCCTTGAACACGCGACCCGGGGTGGCGCAGCCACCGATCGAGCCGGGCGAGCGGTGCTTGCGCTGGGTGCCGTGGCCGGCGCCGAGGCCCTTGAAGTTGTGACGCTTCATGACACCGGCGAAGCCCTTGCCCTTGGAGGTGCCGGTCACGTCGACCTTGACACCCGCCTCGAACAGCTCGGCGGTGATCTCCTGGCCCAGGGTGTACTCGGACGCGTCCGCGGTACGGAGCTCGACCAGGTGGCGGCGGGGGGTGACACCGGCCTTGGCGAAGTGGCCCTGGAGGGGCTTGTTCACCTTGCGGGGGTCGATCTCGCCGAAGCCGATCTGGACGGCGTCGTAGCCGGCCGGGCTGTCGGCGGTGTGGACCTGGGTCACGACATTGGGCCCGGCCTTGACGACGGTCACCGGGACGACCCGGTTGTTCTCGTCCCAGACCTGGGTCATGCCGAGCTTCTCGCCCAGGATGCCCTTAATCTGCTTAGCCATCTTCGGTGCGCCTCTCAGAGCTTGATCTCGATGTCGACGCCGGCCGGCAGGTCGAGACGCATCAGCGAGTCAACCGTCTTCGGCGTGGGGTCGAGGATGTCGATCAGACGCTTGTGAGTGCGCATCTCGAAGTGCTCGCGCGAGTCCTTGTACTTGTGCGGCGAGCGGATGACGCAGTAAACGTTCTTCTCAGTGGGCAGCGGCACCGGGCCCGCGACCTGCGCACCAGTACGGATCACCGTCTCGACGATCTTCTTCGCCGAGGAGTCGATGACCTCGTGGTCGTAGGCCTTGAGCCGGATGCGGATCTTCTGTCCCGCCATGGCTACTTCGTAGTCCTTTGTGTCGTCCGTTGCTGCACGACTACCTCTCCGACCCCCGCGCTCGGGCGTGTCGCCCTTGCGCTTGCAAAAAACCGGCGAAAACGATCTCGTCGGTTTCGAACTGCTGAGTGGAGTGGAGCCGGGCCGGTACCCCGCACACGCTTCCCGGAAGATTCCCGTACTTTCGCCCCGCAGCTGCCGCGGTGTCGCTTACACACCACTGCACCCACACACAGCACGTGGGCACATGGACGGCCATTCACGGGAACGACGAGTACGTGGGACTCGCTTCCGGTCCTCCCGGCGGGAGGCGCGCAGCATCGGTACTCAACCGAGCAACTCAGACATCCTGCCACAGAACGCGGGCGATACGCCAATCGGGTTCACCCGCTGGGGTGCACGTCACACCCGCCGCGCGCCCGCCAAACCTCTCCCCGCCGGAAAAAACGCCGAAGGCCCGGCCCACTCCCGCAAGGGAGTGGGCCGGGCCCGGGAGTTGACCGGGGGTCAGGTCGTCGATTACTTGACGATCTTGGTGACCTGGCCGGCGCCGACGGTGCGGCCACCCTCACGGATGGCGAACTTCAGGCCCTCCTCCATGGCGACGGGCTGGATCAGCGCGACGGTCATGGCGGTGTTGTCGCCCGGCATGACCATCTCGGTGCCCTCGGGGAGGGTCACGACGCCGGTCACGTCGGTGGTGCGGAAGTAGAACTGCGGGCGGTAGTTGTTGAAGAAGGGGGTGTGACGGCCACCCTCGTCCTTCGACAGGATGTACGCCTGGGCCTCGAAGTCGGTGTGCGGGGTGACCGAACCCGGCTTGATGATGACCTGGCCGCGCTCGACGTCCTCGCGCTTGATGCCGCGGAGCAGCAGACCGACGTTCTCACCGGCCTGGCCCTCGTCGAGCAGCTTGCGGAACATCTCGATACCGGTGACCGTGGTGGTGGTCTTGGTGGTCTTGATGCCGATGATGTCGACGGTCTCGTTGACCTTGAGGATGCCGCGCTCGATGCGGCCGGTGACGACGGTGCCACGACCGGTGATCGTGAAGACGTCCTCGATCGGCATCAGGAACGGCTGGTCGGTGAGGCGGGCCGGGGTCGGGATGGCCTCGTCGACGGCGTGCATCAGGCCGAGGAGCTTCTCGCCCCACTCCTTGTCGCCCTCGAGCGCCTTCAGCGCCGAGACGCGGACGACCGGCAGGTCGTCGCCCGGGAACTCGTACTCGGAGAGGAGCTCGCGGACCTCGAGCTCGACGAGCTCCAGGATCTCCTCGTCGTCCACCATGTCGGCCTTGTTCAGGGCGACGACGATGTAGGGGACGCCGACCTGGCGGGCCAGGAGGACGTGCTCCTTGGTCTGCGGCATCGGGCCGTCGGTGGCGGCGACGACGAGGATCGCACCGTCCATCTGGGCCGCACCGGTGATCATGTTCTTGATGTAGTCCGCGTGACCCGGGCAGTCGACGTGGGCGTAGTGACGCGCCTCGGTCTGGTACTCGACGTGCGCGATGGAGATGGTGATACCGCGCTGACGCTCCTCCGGCGCCTTGTCGATCTGGTCGAACGGCGTGAAGGGGTTGATGTCCGGGTACGCGTCGTGCAGCACCTTGGTGATGGCCGCGGTCAGCGTGGTCTTACCGTGGTCGATGTGACCGATGGTGCCGATGTTGACGTGGGGCTTCGTCCGCTCGAACTTCGCCTTCGCCACTGCAGTCCTCCTGAGGACAGTTCTGTACGCCGTACGACGTCAGTTGGTCTGGATCGGGTTGTTGGCACGGGGCGCTGGTGTCGCGCCCCGTTGCCGTCCCGCGGGTGGGGGTGCCGGAGGGCTCCCGGGCGGAACCCGGACGGGCAAGCGTCCGGGTGCCCTCCTTCTAGCCTAAAGGGTCTGGTTCATCCCGATTACCGGGACGTCACTCGCCCTTGGCCTTGGCGATGATGTCGTCCGCCACGTTCCGCGGAACCTCGGCGTACGAGTCGAACTGCATCGAGTAGCTCGCGCGACCAGAGGTCTTGCTGCGCAGGTCACCGACGTAGCCGAACATCTCGGAGAGCGGCACCAGCGCCTTGACGACGCGGGCGCCGTGACGCTCCTCCATGGCCCGGATCTGGCCACGGCGGGAGTTGATGTCGCCGATCACGTCGCCCATGTAGTCCTCGGGGGTGGTGACCTCGACGGCCATCATCGGCTCGAGCAGAGCCGGCGACGCCTTCTTGGCACCTTCCTTGAACGCCATGGAACCGGCGATCTTGAACGCCAGCTCGGACGAGTCGACGTCGTGCGACGCACCGTCGAGCAGGCTGACGCGGACGCCCTGGAGCGGGTAGCCGGCGAGCACGCCGAACTCCATGGCCTCCTGGCAACCGGCGTCGACCGAGGGGATGTACTCCTTCGGAACGCGGCCACCGGTGACCTTGTTCACGAACTCGTAGCCCTCGCCGGACTCCAGCGGCTCGATCGCGATCTGGATCTTCGCGAACTGGCCGGAACCACCGGTCTGCTTCTTGTGCGTGTAGTCGATGCGCTCGACGGCCTTGCGGATCGTCTCGCGGTACGCCACCTGCGGCTTGCCGACGTTGGCCTCGACCTTGAACTCGCGGCGCATGCGGTCGACCAGCACCTCGAGGTGCAGCTCGCCCATGCCGGCGATGATCGTCTGGCCGGTCTCCTCGTCGGTGTTGACCTGGAAGGACGGGTCCTCCTCGGCCAGGCGCTGGATGGCGACACCCAGCTTCTCCTGGTCGCCCTTGGACTTGGGCTCGATCGCGACGCGGATGACCGGGGCCGGGAAGTCCATGGACTCCAGGATGACCGGGTTCTTCTCGTCGGACAGCGTCTCACCGGTGGTGGTCTGCTTGAGGCCCATCACGGCGATGATGTCGCCGGCGCCCACCGAGTCGATCTCCTCACGCTTGTTCGCGTGCATGCGGTAGATCTTGCCGATGCGCTCCTTCTTGCCCTTGACGGAGTTCAGCACCGAGGTGCCGGACTCCAGGCGGCCGGAGTACACGCGGACGAAGGTGAGCTTGCCCAGGTGCGGGTCCGACATGATCTTGAACGCGAGCGCGGCGAGCGGCTCGTCGTCCGAAGCCTGGCGGACGATCTTCTCGTCGGGGTTGTTCGGCTTGGTGCCCTCGATGCCCTCGATGTCGAGGGGCGACGGCAGGTACTTCACAACCGCGTCGAGCAGGGGCTGGACGCCCTTGTTCTTGAAGGCCGAGCCGCAGAAGATCGGGGTGAAGTCCGAGTTCAGCGTGCCCTTGCGGATCGCGGCGACCAGCAGCTCCTCGGGGATGTCCTCGCCCTCCAGGGCGAGCTCCATCACCTCGTCGCTGACGTTCGACACGGTGTCGATCAGGGCCTCGCGGTACTCCGCGGCCTGCTCGGCGAGGTCGGCCGGGATGTCGACGGTGTCGTACATCTCGCCCTTGGGCGCGTCGGCCGAGTAGACCAGGGCCTTCATCTTCACCAGGTCGACGACGCCGGTGAAGTCGGCCTCGGCGCCGATCGGCAGCTGCATGACCAGCGGGGTGGCGCCGAGGCGGTCCACGATGGTCTGCACGCAGAAGAAGAAGTTGGCGCCCGTGCGGTCCAGCTTGTTGATGAAGCAGATGCGCGGGACGCCGTAGCGGTCAGCCTGCCGCCACACGGTCTCGGACTGGGGCTCGACACCGGCGACGCCGTCGAACACCGTCACGCCACCGTCGAGCACGCGCAGCGAGCGCTCCACCTCGACGGTGAAGTCGACGTGGCCCGGGGTGTCGATGATGTTGATGGTGTTGTCGACGCCGTCGAGGGTCCAGTGACAGGTCGTCGCGGCCGACGTGATGGTGATGCCGCGCTCCTGCTCCTGCTCCATCCAGTCCATCGTGGCAGCGCCGTCGTGGACCTCACCGATCTTGTACGAGACACCGGTGTAGAACAGGATCCGCTCGGTGGTGGTGGTCTTGCCCGCGTCGATGTGCGCCATGATCCCGATGTTGCGGACCTTGGCGAGGTCAAGGGAGGTTGCAGCCATGGTGGCTCGTTCTCTCTCTGTCTAGTGACGGGGTTCGGACTACCAGCGGTAGTGCGCGAAGGCCTTGTTGGACTCGGCCATCTTGTGGGTGTCCTCGCGACGCTTCACGGAAGCGCCCAGGCCGTTGCTGGCGTCGAGGATCTCGTTGAGCAGGCGCTCGGTCATGGTCTTCTCGCGACGGGCGCGGGAGTAACCGACCAGCCAGCGCAGCGCCAGGGTGTTGGCGCGGCCCGGACGGACCTCGACCGGCACCTGGTAGGTGGCGCCACCGACGCGGCGGGACTTGACCTCGAGGGTCGGCTTGACGTTCTCCAGGGCGCGCTTGAGCGCGACCACCGGGTCGGCACCGGTCTTCTCGCGGACGCCCTCGAGGGCGCCGTAGACGATCCGCTCGGCGGTGGAGCGCTTGCCGTGCAGCAGGATCTTGTTGACCAGCGAGGTCACCAGCGGGGAGCCGTAGACCGGGTCGATGATGACCGGGCGCTTCGGGGCGGGGCCCTTACGAGGCATTCTTACTTCTCCTTCTTGGCGCCGTAGCGGCTGCGGGCCTGCTTGCGGTTCTTGACACCCTGGGTGTCGAGGGAGCCGCGGATGATCTTGTAGCGGACACCAGGAAGGTCCTTCACACGGCCACCGCGGACCAGCACGATGGAGTGCTCCTGCAGGTTGTGGCCCTCGCCCGGAATGTAGGCGGTGACCTCGATCCCGCTGGTGAGGCGCACACGGGCGACCTTGCGGAGAGCCGAGTTCGGCTTCTTCGGGGTGGTCGTGTACACACGCGTGCAGACGCCGCGGCGCTGGGGCGAACCCTTCAGTGCGGGCGTCTTGTTCTTCTCGACCTTGTCCTGCCGGCCCTTTCGGACCAGCTGCTGGATCGTAGGCACCGTTTCTCCGTTTTCTGTGTGCCAAGGCTTGGTGGAACTAACCTGCGGTATGGCCCGCACCCTCCGACCCACGCGGTCGGGTGTGTTGGCCTTCTTCGGGGGAAGAATCGCGGAATCCCATGAGCTGCGCTGCGGCTACGGCGCGCACCGAGCGGGTGGAGTCTCCGCTGCGGCGGCCGATCTGCTGGCACGCACAAGGACCCGGGCACACCCCAGGCACAAGGTCAGAGCGTACCTAGCGCACAGGCGGCGGTCAAAACAAATGGGGCGCGTCCGGTAGGGCACGCCGCCCGGCACGGCACGGGAGCGGGTCGCCGCGCGGGGCGGTCAGCCCGACGAGGGCGACGTCAGCACGGCGAGCAGGACGAACAGCACCCAGCCGGCCACCGACAGCCAGCCCAGCACCAGGCCCAGCACCGCCAGGCCGTCGCCGTCCTCGCCGGTGGCGCGGATCCGGTTGCGCGCCATGTGGCCGGTGACCGCGGCGGGCAGCCCGGTCAGGCCGAGGGTGAGCACGGTCAGGCAGCCCAGCGTCGCGGAGGCCACCGCCAGGCCGTTGTTGCGGGCGGGCGGCGGCGGGACGAAGACCGGCATGAACGTCTGCGGCACCACCGGAGCGGGCGCGCCGAACGGCTGCACCATCGGGCCGGACGGCAGGTCGGCCACCAGCGAGGCCAACTGCCCGTAGGTGGCGGCCTGGTGGGCGGCGCCCATCCGCTGCTCGTACTCGGCGGCGGTCAGCCGGCCCTCGGCGAAGGCGGCCCGCAGCACGTCGATGGTGCGTTCGCGGTCGGAGTTGGCGGCCCGCATCGCGGACTGCGGTGTCGACCCCGGCTGCCAGGGCTGCTGCCCGTACGGCGCCGGCGACCCCCATTGGCCTGCCACCCGCGACCACCTCCCGTTCCCCGCGCTGCGCGTGCGCTCCCAGCATGCAGGACGAACGGAGCGGCCGGGTAGTTGCCGATTCCGGACGGAGAAGGGCGGCGCACCGCCGGACGGGGGGTGTGCGGGTGGAGGAATGACCATAGGGTCGCAGCGGCACCCGCCCGGACCGCCCCGACAAGGAGGCCACCCGCCATGGAGGCGACCGCCCCGCCGCCCGCCGTCTCGATCCGCGACCTGTGGAAGCGCTTCGGCGCGCAGACCGCCGTCGCCGGACTGAGCCTGGACCTGCCCGCCGGGTCGTTCATCGGACTGGTCGGCCCGAACGGGGCCGGCAAGACCACCACCCTGTCGATGGTCACCGGCCTGCTGCGGCCCGACCGGGGGACGGTCCTGGTGCACGGCGCGGACGTCTGGCGGGACCCGGTCGCGGTGAAGGCCCGGATCGGCATCCTGCCCGAGGGGCTGCGGATGTTCGAACGGCTCAGCGGGCGCGAACTGCTGCGCTTCAACGGGCGGTTGCGCGGCCTGGCCGGCCCGGAGACCGACCGGCGGGCCGAGGAGCTGCTGGCCGTGCTCGACCTGGTCGGCGCCGCCGACAAGCTGGTCGCCGACTACTCCACCGGCATGCGCAAGAAGATCGGCCTGGCCGCCGCGCTGCTGCACAACCCGGACGTGCTGTTCCTGGACGAGCCGTTCGAGGGCGTCGACCCGGTCTCCGCGCAGACCATCCGCGGGGTGCTGACCAGGTACGCCGCCTCCGGCTCGACCGTGGTGTTCTCCAGCCACGTGATGGAGCTGGTGGAGTCGCTGTGCGACTGGGTCGCCGTGGTCAACGCCGGGCAGGTGGTCGCCGCCGGGCCGATCGACGAGGTGCGCGGCGGGGCGTCCCTGCACCAGGCGTTCCTCGGGCTGGTCGGCGTCCGCGGGGACGACGGGCCGGCCCTCGACTGGCTGGGCGGAGGGCACCGGTGAGCACCGCCGCCGACGACCGGGCGGTCGTCCGGGCCCTCGTCGCGCTCAAGGTCCGGCTGCTGCGCAACGGGCTGCGGCGCTCCCCCGGGCTGGCCGCCGGGTACGTCCTCGGCCTGGTCGTCGGGCTGCTGTTCGGGCTGGGCGGGGCCGCCGGGCTGATCGCGCTGCACGGCCGGGCCGGGGCGGCCGACGCCGCCGCGGTGCTGGTCGCCGGGCTGACCGCGGCCTGGGCGGCGATGCCGCTGTTCTTCTTCTCCAGCGACGAGAGCGCCGACCCGACCCGGCTGACCATGCTGCCGCTGCGGCCGTCCGCCCTGCTGCGCGGCACCCTGCTGGGCGGGCTGATCGGGCCCGGACCGCTGATCAACGTGCTGCTGCTGACCGGCGCCGCGGCGGCGGCCGGGCGCGGACCGGCCTCCGCGGCGGTGGCGGTGCTCGCGGTGCCGCTGACCCTGCTCACCCTGATCGCGCTGCTCCGGGCGGTCGGCGCGGGCAACGCCCGGATGCTGTCCAGCCGGCGCGGCAAGGACTTCGCGGTCTTCGGCGGCCTGCTGTTCGCGGTGCTGGTCCAGGCCGGGAACCTCGGCCTGCAGAGCACGCTGAACGGCTCGGACCGCGGCCTCGACCTGTCGGTGCTGCACCCGTACGCCTCGGTGGTGCGCTGGATCCCGCCGGTGGCGGCGATCGACGCGGTGCGCTCGGCCGGGGAGGGCGCCTACCTGCTCGCCGCCGGGCAGCTGCTGCTGACCGGCGCCCTGCTCGCGGGGCTGCTGCGCTGGTGGCTGCGCAGCCTGCGGGAGCTGATGGTGAGCGGCGACTCCTCGACGCTGCTGGAGCGCCCGAGCGCCGCCCCGGCCCGGACCGGGGGCCTGTGGCGGCTGCTCCCGGCCGGCCGGGTCGGCGCCGTCGCCCAGCGGCACCTGCGCTACGCCTGGCGCGAGCCGCGGGCGAAGGTCGCGGTGTTCACCGGCATCGGCATGACGGCGGTGTTCTCGGCGCTGTCCGTGGTGCAGGGCTGGGGCAGCACGTACGTGATCGCGATCGGCGGCCTGATGCTCGGCCTCCAGGCCGGCAACCTGTTCGGGATGGACGGCTCCGGGTTCTGGATGATCGCCGCGACCCTGTCCACCCGCCGGGACGCCCGGGACGAACTGCGCGGCCGGGTACTGGCGATCCTGGCGTACGCGGTGCCGGTGCTGCTGCTGTTCGGCCCGGCGGTGGCCGCCCTCACCGGCGACTGGGCCGGGCTCGCCCCGGCGCTCGGGCTGGCGCTGGCGGTGCTCGGCGCCGCGGTCGGCCTGGGCTGCGTGATCAGCGTGCACGCGCCGTACGCGCTGCCCGCCGACGGCAACCCGATGCGCAACGCGGCCCCCGGGCAGAACGGCGCGGTGATGCTGAACGCCTTCGGCTCGATGATCGGCGTGGCGGTGCTCTGCCTCCCGGTGGGCGCGCTGCTCGGCCTCCTGCTGCCGGGCCACCACCCGGCCTGGCCGGTGCTCCCGGCCGGCGTGCTCTACGGGGCGGGCCTGGCACTGCTGGGGATCTGGCTGGCCTCGGGGCGGCTGGTCGGGCGGGCGCCGGAGATCCTCGCCAAGGTGATCGAGCGCTGACGGGAGAGCGCGAATCCAGGGGCTCGGGAGAGCACCTTCAGGGGCTCGGGGAACGGCGAGGCCCAGTCTGCTGACGGTGCACTGCCGGAGCGCGCATCGGCTTCCGGTTCCGTTCAAGACACGCAGCAGCACGAACCTCCGATGGGCTCCGGCCACCAGCAGCACGGACTCGCCGTTCCCCGAGCCCCTGGATCGTTCCCCTTCGTCTGCCCAAGGCTCCGGCATCATGGAGGGCGTCCCCTCCCCCTCCCCCGCAGGAAGCAGGAACCGCCGTGGCCAGCACCGATCAGCCCGTGGACGAGCTGGTGGCGGAGGCGGTGGCCCGGGTGGCCGGTGCGCCGGCCGGGGGGCTGGAGTACGTGGTGGACGGGGCCGCCTCGCTGCTGGCGGCCTCGGTGGAGCGGTGGCCCGCGGTGAGCCGGGCGCTGCTCGGGGCCGCGGAGCGGGCGGTGGCCCGCTGCTGGGCGGCCGGGTGGCAGCCCGCGGACCTGGTGCGGGTGGCCCGGCGGGAGCTGGGCCCGGTGCAGGTCGCGCTGGCGGCGGACCTGATCGCCGCGGAGGGCCGGCGGCACCCCGCGGCAGCGCTGGACCGGCGCTGGCGGGAGCAGTTGCGGGAGTTGGACGCGCACCCGTGGTGGCCGTCCGACGAGGCGTACCTGCCGGAGTTCGCGGCCCGGCACCGGCTGGACCGGTTCGCGCTGGCCACGGCGGCGCTGGAGCTGCTGCGGGCCTGGGCGCTGCTGCCGCCCGTCCAGCCGGTGGGCCCGGCACCCGGGCAGGCCGCGCCGCGGGCGGGGTCGGCGGCGCCGCGCGCGGACGAGCCGCGGATGCTGGGCCGGATCCGGGCGCTGCTGGCGAAGGCCGAGTCGACCGGGTTCCCGGACGAGGCGGAGGCGCTGACCGCGAAGGCGCAGGAGCTGATGGCCCGGCACTCGATCGACGAGGCGCTGCTGGCGGCGGGCGGCGGCCGGTCGGCGGACGACCCGGCGGCGGTCCGGATCGGCGTGGACAACCCGTACGAGGGCCCGAAGACGATGCTGCTGGACGCGGTGGCGGCGGCGAACCGGTGCCGGGTGGTGTGGGCGAAGGAGTTCGGGTTCTGCACGGTGATCGGCTTCGACGCCGACCTGGACGCGGTCGAGCTGCTCTACACCTCGCTGCTGGTGCAGGCGACCTCGGCGATGCACCGGGCGGGCAGCCGCAAGCACAAGGACGGCGCGGCCCGGACCAAGGCGTTCCGGCAGTCGTTCCTGGTCGCGTACGCGGCACGGATCCGGGAGCGGCTGGCGGACGCCACCGAGCGGGCCACCGAGCAGGCCGCCGAGGACGCGGCGGCGGGGCGCACGGGCGGTCCGGACGGCGGCGGCGAGGCGCTGCCGGCCGTCCCCGCGGGCGGCCTGCTGCCCGTACTGGCGGCCCGGGCGGAGGCCGTCGACGACGCGGTTGGCAGGATGTTCCCCAAGCTCGTGTCGCAGCGGGTGCGGGTGAGCGACGGCGAGGGCTGGGCCGAGGGCCGGGCCGCCGCCGACCGGGCCTCGCTGCACCGCGGCTCGGGACGCATCGAACGCTGACCTGGCGTCGGCTCTGGACGGGGGAACACCGGTGGACTTCACGGAACGGGTACGGGGCGCGCTGCTCGGCGGGGCGGTGGGCGACGCCCTGGGCTGGCCGGTCGAGTTCCGGCGCCTGGAGCTGATCCGGGCCGAGTACGGGCCGGCCGGACTGACCGACCTGGCCGCCGCCGACCGCGGCGGGCAGGTCACCGACGACACCCAGATGACCCTGTTCACCGCGGAGGGCCTGCTGCGCGGCGGCCGCCCGGAGGACCTGCACGCCGCCTACCGGCGCTGGTTCCTCACCCAGCGGCTGCCCGGCCCCCTCAGCAACCCGGACGGCTGGCTGGCCGCCCAGGACTTCCTGTACGCCTCGCGGGCCCCCGGCAACGCCTGCACCACCGGCGTGGCCACCGACTACCGGCCCGCCGCCCCGCTCGGCCAGGACGGCCCGGTGAACCCGCACTCCAAGGGCTGCGGCACCGTGATGCGCTCGGCGCCGTTCGGCCTGGTCGGGCTGGACCCGCGGCAGGCGTTCCAGCAGGCCGCCGTGGCCGCACAGCTGACCCACGGCCACCCCACCGGCTACCTCGCGGCCGGCGCCTTCGCGGCCCTGATCGCCCTGGTCGCGGCCGGGACGCCGCTACGCCCGGCGCTCGACGCGGTGCTCGCCCGGCTCGACGCGCAGCCCCACGGCCGGGAGACCGGCGACGCCCTGCGCCGGGCGGTGCGGATCGCCGCGGAGGGGCCGGGCAGCGCGGAGGCGGTGGAGCGGGTCGGCCTCGGCTGGATCGCCGAGGAGTGCCTGGCCGTCGCCGTGTACGCGGCCCTGGTCGGCGCGGACGCCCGGGAGGCCCTCGTGCTGTCGGTCAACCACTCGGGCGACAGCGACTCCACCGGCGCGGTGTGCGGCAACCTGGTGGGCGCGCTGTACGGCCTGTCCGGCCTCCCCGCCGACTGGTGCGCGCTGGTCGAGGGCCGCGAGGTGATCCTCCAGGTGGCCGACGACCTGGTCACCGCGTTCACCCTCGGCGACCGCGCCGCCCTGGACGCGCGCTACCCCTGACAGAGAGCAGCCCCGTCAGGGGCCCGGGGAACGGCGGGTCCGAGCTGCTGGTGGGCCCCGCCAGGGGCCCGGGGAACGGCGGGTCCGTGCTGCTGGTGGCCGGAGCCCATCGGAAAGTCCGTGCTGCTGCGTGCCGTGAACAGAACCAGAAGCTCACGCGCGCAACGGCAGTGAACCGCCAGCAGCCACGGCCTCGCCGTTCCCCGAGCCCCTGAATGCGCGGTTTCTCTCCCGCTGTCAGTCCCAGAGCGCACCGAAGGCGAGCAGCTCCTCGCGGTACTCGATCCGGTCGGTCCACTCCCGCGGCCAGGCGTCCGCACCGTGGTGGGCGCCGGCGAAGGCGCCGGCCAGGCAGGCGAGGGAGTCGGAGTCGCCGGAGGAGACCGCCGCGCGGCGGACCGCGGCGACCGGGTCGTCGGGCAGCAGCAGGAAGCACAGCAGCGCGCTGGCGAAGGCTTCTTCGGCGACCCAGCCGGCGCCGGTGCGCTCGCACGGGTCGGCGTCGACGTCCCCCGCCGCGAGCGCGGCGTCGAGCCGGTCGAGGGCGAGCAGGCACTCGTCCCAGCCGCGGGCGATGAACTCCTCCGGGGAGCCGAAGTGGTCCCGGGAGGCGAGGTCGCCGAGCCAGAGCCCGTCGTAGCGGGTGCGCTGTTCGTGGGCGTGGGCGCGCAGCCGGGCGGGGAGTTCGGCGGGGTCGGTGCCCCGGGCGAGCCGGCGGACGGTGAAGGCGGTGAGTTCGCTGGCGGCGAGCGCGGTGGGGTGGCCGTGGGTGAGGCCGGACTGCAGCTGGGCGGCGCCGGCCACCTGGCGGTCGGTCAGTTCGCGGACCAGGCCGAGCGGGGCGACCCGCATGTTCGCGCCGCAGCCCTTGGAGCCGATGTCGCTGGCCGCCTGCCAGGGCCGGCCGGTGGAGAGCCGGGAGCAGGAGCGCAGGCAGGTCATGCCGGGCGCGCGGTCGTTCTCCGGGGAGCGCCACCAGTCCAGGAACTCCGCGCGCAGCGGCGGTTCGAGGCGCTCGGGGGTGAGCGGGCCCTCGGCGAGGGTGTCGCGCAGGGCGCGGGCGAGGGCCAGGGTCATCTGGGTGTCGTCGGTGACCTGGGCCTGCTTGGGGAGCGGGAGCCGCCGCCAGTCGGGGCTGAGCAGCCGGATCTCGTCGAGGGTGAGGAACTCGGTGCGCTTGCCCAGCGCGTCGCCGATCGCCAGCCCGAGCATCGCTCCCGTCGCCCGTCGCATCGCGCGCCCCTTTCCTCAGATCTCGACCAGTAGCTGTTCGAGTCCGCGGATCACGTAGCCGGGGCGCCGGTCGGGTTCGCGCAGCAGCGTCAGCCCGGGGGCCTTGCGGAGCAGCGCGCCGTAGGACTCGGTGAGTTCCATTCTGGCGAGCGGGGCGCCGAGACAGAAGTGGATTCCGGCGCCGAAGCCGAGGTGGGGGTTGTCGGTGCGGCCGAGGTCGAGCCGGTCGGGGTCGGTGAAGCGGGCCGGGTCCCGGTTGGCGGAGCCGAACAGCAGGGCGACCTCGGCGCCGCGCGGGATGCGGGTGCCGGCCACCTCGATGTCGTCCAGCACCCAGCGTTCGAACATCTGCAGCGGGGTGTCGTAGCGCATGAGCTCCTCGACGGCGGTGGGCAGCAGTTCGTCCACCGCGCCGCGCAGGCGGGCGAGTTGGCCGGGGTTGCGGAACAGGGCGAGCCAGCCGTTGCCGGTGGTGTTGACGGTGGCCTCGTGTCCGGCGTTGAGCAGCAGGACGCAGGTGGAGACCACCTCCTGTTCGCTGAGCGCCTGCCCGTCCTCGGCGGCCAGGACGAGGGCGCTGATCAGGTCGGGGCCGGGTGCGGCGCGGCGGTGGCGGATCAACTCCCGCAGGTAGGCGGAGAATTCGAGGCTGGCGGTGACGGCGCGGCGGGCGGTCTCCGGGCCGGGGTGGAGTTCGAACATGCCGGTGATGTCGGCGGACCAGGGGCGCAGCCGGTGCCGGTCGGCTTCGGGGATGCCGAGCATCTCGGCGATCACGGCGACCGGCAGCGGTTCGGCGACCTCGGCGATCAGGTCGCCGCCGCCGGCGGCGAGCAGGCCGTCGACGAGTTCGCCGGCCAGCCGCCGGACGGTGGGGCGCAGCGACTCGACCGTCCGCGGGGTGAACGCCTTGGCGACCAGGCGGCGGATCCGGGCGTGGTCGGGGCCCTCCAGGTCGAGCAGGCCGTGGTCGTTGAGGGTGTGGAACGGTTCGTGCGCCGGGTCGGGCGCGGGGCGGCCGAACTCCTCGTGGGTGAAGCGGTGGGTGTACGTGCGGCCGAGCCGGCGGTCCCGCAGCAGGGCGTTGACGTCGGCGTACCGGGAGACCAGCCACTGCCCGGTGGGCGGGTGGTACTGGACGGGCGCCCGCTCGCGCAGCGCGGCGTACGCGGGGTAGGGGTGGGCCACGAACGCGGCCGACCGCGGGTCGAAGGCGTCGCTCGCCATCGGGTCCTCCGTGCTCGTCGGGCCGCCGTGCTGCGTCGGCCGGGTCGTTCGGGCGGTGCTCAGACCTCGGACAGGTCGCCGTCCACCAGCCGGGCCACCAGCTCCGGGAGCGCCTGCGAGATCGGCGTCCGGATCACCTCGTGCGCGGCCCAGTCCCACGGCGTGGGTTCGCCGTTGACCACGATCAGCCGCGCGTCGTGCTCCAGCGCGATGCGCGGCAGCAGCGCGGCCGGGTGCACCTGGAGCGAGCTGCCGACGGCCAGGAAGACCTGGCAGTTCTTGGCGATCGCGTCGGCCTGCTCGAGCACCCGTTCGTCCAGCGCCTCGCCGAACATCACGGTGCGCGGGCGCAGCACGCCGCCGCACTGCTCGCAGTCCGGGTCGTTCTCGCCGGCGGCGACCCGGGCCAGGGCGGCCGCCATCGGGCCGGGCGCCCGGCAGTCCGTGCACTGCACCTCGGTGGCGGTGCCGTGCAGTTCGATCACCTTGCGGGCCGGGAGGCCGGCGGCCTGGTGCAGCCCGTCGACGTTCTGGGTGAGCACCCGCACCGGGACGCCGGCCCGTTCCAGTTCGACCAGCGCCCGGTGGCCCGCGTTGGGCTCGGCGCCGACCGCCCCGGCGTCCCGGCGCATCAGCCAGGCCCGGCGGCGCACCTCGGGGTCGGCCAGGTAGGGGCCGATGGTCACCAGTTCCTGCGCGCCCGGGTCGCGCTGCCAGAGCCCTTGCGGGCCGCGGTAGTCGGGGATCCCCGAGTCCGTGGAGATGCCCGCCCCCGTCAACACCGCCACCAGTGGCCGCTTCGCAGTCATGCCCCGGAGGGTACGGCGGGGCGTCCCGTTCCGACCACCGAATTGCCGCGCACCGGCAGGAACGCGGCCAGGTACAGCGCGGCGCCGACCACCAGGTAGTCCAGCGAGGCGCCCATCGCCAGGGTGCCCAGCAGCACCAGGACGGGGCTCCACCAGGGGGCGGTGCGGCGCAGGGCCAGCCGGACCAGCAGTGCGATCAGGCCGACGTACAGCAGCATCGGCACCACGTCGTACACCAGCGGCCGCACCCCGGGCACCGACTGGACGCGGTCGAACACCGCCGAGCGGGCCGCGCGGTCCGCGGAGACGGCGTTCGCGTACAGGTCGATGCCGGTCTGCGCCAGGCCGGCCGCGACGCCCGCCCAGCCCACCGCCAGCCAGCCCCGGCCCCACCGCGAGGCCCGGCCGCCCAGCCGCCACAGTTCGACCAGGCCGGCGCCCATCAGCGCCAGCGCGGCGAACAGCGCCAGGTGCCCCACCGTCCAGCCGGGGCCCACGTCGCGGGAGCCCGGCAGCAGCCGCACCACCCCGTAGACCGCCATCAGCCCGGCCGACCAACCCAGTGCCCGACGCCCCGTCACCATCTGCCCAATCCCCTTGTGAGAGTGCCCTTTCCGACACCCCCAACCCTGCCGCGGCGGCCCGCGGCGCACCTCCCCCGTGCCGGTGAGATCCGGGTGTCCCCCGCGGGGAGGAGTCGGCTACTCCCCCGCGGTGACGGCCCCCGCCTCGTAGGCGAACACCACGGCGTGGACGCGGTCGCGCAGGCCGAGCTTCTGCAGCAGGTTGCTGACGTGCGTCTTGACGGTGTGCTCGCTGACCACCAGGGCGGCGGCGATCTCGGCGTTGGACATGCCGCGGGCGACCAGCCGCAGGGTCTCCAACTCCCGTGCGGTGAGGGACTCCAGCAGCCGGCCGAGCGGCCGGGAGACGGTCAGCGGGCCGGCCGCCTTGCGGGCGGTGACCTCGCCGATGACCCGGCGGGTGACGGACGGGGCGAGCAGCGCCTCGCCGGAGTGGACGACCCGGACGGCGTGGGCGAGGTCGTCGCGGCGGACGTCCTTGAGCAGGAAGCCGCTGGCCCCGGCGTACAGCGCGTCGAAGACGTAGTCGTCGACGTCGAAGGTGGTCAGCATGATCACCTTGCAGCCGGGGTGCTCGGCGCAGACCCGGCGGGCCGCCTCCAGGCCGTCCATGACGGGCATCCGGACGTCCAGCAGCAGGACGTCCGGGCCGTGCTCGCGGACGGCGTCGACGGCCTGCCGCCCGTCGCCGGCCTCGGCGACCACCTCGATGTCGGGCTGGGCGTCGAGGATCATGCCGAACCCGGCCCGGACCAGCTCCTGGTCGTCGGCGATCACCACTCGTATGGTCAACTCTCGTTCTCCTCTGGTGAGTTGCTCAGGTGGTGAGCGGCAGCACGGCCGCCACCAGGTAGCCGGCGCCGTCGGTGCGCGGCCCGGTCTCGGCGCTGCCGCCGCAGGCCGCCGCGCGCTCCCGGATGGAGAGCAGGCCGCGCCCGCCGGAGCGCCCGTCGACGCCCGCGCCGACCGGGACGGGGGCCGGGCCGGCGCCGTCGTCGGCGACCTCGACGTGCAGCCGGGCCCCGTCGCGGACCGCGACCCGGACGCTGACGTGCCGGGCCCCGGCGTGCTTGACCACGTTGGTCAGGGCCTCCTGGACGATCCGGAAGGCCGCGGCCTGCACCTCGGCGGGCCCGGCCTCCTCGATCTCGGCGTCCACGGCGACGCCGGAGTCGCGGACGCGCTGCAGGACGCCGGCGAGTTCCGCCAGCCGGGGCTGCGGGGCGAGTGCGGCCGCCGCGCCGTCCTCCTTCAACACGCCCAGCACGCGCCGCAGTTGGACCATCGCATCGCGCCCGGAGTCGGCGATGGCGTCGAAGGCGCGGATCGCCCGCTCCGGCTTGCTGTGCACCACCAGCGGCCCGGCCTCGGCCTGGACCACCATCAGCGAGACCGCGTGGGCCAGGATGTCGTGCATCTCGCGGGCGATCCTGGCCCGCTCCTCGGCGACCGCCCGGGCGGCGTCGCTGGCCGCCCGCAGCCCGGCCTGCCGGGCCCGTTCGGCCTCGACGCCCGCCAGCCGGCGCAGCTCCCGCACCAGCGAGCCGAGCACGAAGCTGCCGACCGACACCACCAGGCTGAACAGCATGCCGTCGAAGGACCGGGTGCCGTACACGTTGCCGAGCACCGCGCAGGCCAGCAGCACGGCGCGCTGCCAGTCCCGGCCGCGGTCGGCGACGGTGTAGACGGCGATCGCCATGGCGAGCTGGATCTGCGGCATCGCGAAGTGCGCGAACGCCGACAGCAGCGCGGTGGGCACCGTGCAGGCCAGCAGCACCGCCCACGGCGCCCGCTGCCGCCACCACAGCGGCAGCGAGCCGGCCAGCGCCAACGCGTAGGCCCACCACTGCCGTTCGGAGGGGATCCGGTCGGTATACACCCCCCACAGCGAGACGCCGGCGGCGAGTGCCACCAGCGCCCCGTTCACCGGCCGGGGCCGGGCCCGCCCCCGGGCCAGCAGCCCGTCCGTCCACTTCCCCCACGTCCCCATGCCGCGCATCCTCTCGCACTGTCGGACGGCCGCCGCACCGCCCTCCCGCACGCGCGGGGGGCGCCCCCGACCGGGAGCGCCCCCCTGCACGGTCCGGGGACGTCACAGCAGCCGCTTGATCTCTCCGCGCGCCCGGTAGAACCCGCCGGACTCGGACCGGCGCACCTCGGCGACCAGGTACCTGGCCCCGGCGACCCGGACGTCCTTCGGGAACTGCACCCGCAGCGCGGCGTCGTAGCCGGGCGTCACCACCCGCACCCGCAGCCGCCCGCCCTCGGCCACGCACTCCACCTCGACGCCCCCGGCGCCCGCCCCGGCGGCCACCGCGCCGGCGCTGACGGTCTCCAGCGCGGCGCCCGCCGCGACCCGCTCGACGCCCGCGCCGCTCACCTCGGCGGTGACCGGCAGGGTGCCCTGCTCGGCGGCCAGCACGGCGCCCTGGGAGGCGTCCAGGCAGGCCAGCGAGCCGTCCGTGGTGACCAGGTACAGCCGCCCGTCGCGGTACTGCATGCTGTACGCCGAGCCGCAGCCGGTGCCGAGCTTCCACAGCCGGGTGCCGTCGGCGGCGAAGCAGTAGACGGACGAGTGGTTGTCGCCCGCGAACACGAACTCCCCGTCGGGGGAGGCCGCGCAGGAGAACACCGAGGCGTCGCACTTGTACGCGGCGCTCTCCGAGCCGTCGGCCTTGCGCAGCCGGTGCACCCAGCCCTGCGAGGTGCCGGCGAACACCTCGTCCCGCTCCTGCCAGCCGAACAGCACCGCGCCCTTGGTCCGGGTGTGCCACAGCTGGTCGCCGCCGCGCTTGGCGTACCGGGCGACGCCCGCCGACCAGCCGTGGTAGACCGACTCGGCGTCGCAGCGCACCATCCAGCCGGAGGAGCCCTGGGCGCTGCGGCGCCACTGGAACTCGTCCTCGTGGTCGACGGTGGTCAGGCCGCCGCGCTCGTCGGCGACGCCGAGCACGCCGTCGTGGATGTCCAGCCAGTAGATGTCCACGTCCTGGGCGATCTCGTACGCCACCCGCGGCACCTTCCCGCCGAGGTCGTACACCTTGCCGTCGTCGCAGCCCGCGTAGATCCACCAGTCGTCGGCGACGATGCACTTGACGCCGTCGGGCAGCCCGAACCGGCCGGTGACCTGCCCGTCGGTGGTCAGCGTGTAGACGTCGCCCTGCTCGTTGCCGACCCAGGCGTGCTCCTCGCCGACGTACACGCCGAAGGCGGGCGAGCCGGAGCGGAAGCGCCACAGCAGCGGCGCCTGGCGGGCGGTGGAGCGGGTGGAGGTGATCTGCCGGCGGGTCACCGAGCGGCGCTGGCGCACGCCCGGCACGGCGGGGGCGTAGCCCTTGCGGACCTTCTCGCCGATCTTCTTGGCGGCCTGCGCGGCGGCCTTCGCGGCGCTCGCGCACACGGTGGTCCTCGTCGTCCCGCTCTCGCCGATCCGGCCGTAGCGGATCGTCAACTCGGCGTCCTTGACCGTGACTTCGTAGAACTTGTGGGCACTCCCCTCGTCCTCGGAGAGTTCCAGGTAGGTCACCTGCGGGTCCGCGGAAACGGTGACGGACATGGCCGACGCCCCTTTCGGGCACAGAGTTCGGAGGGGTGCCGGCGGGGCCCTCGCCACCTGCCGACACCGCCCAATCTACGGCCCGGCACCGACAGTTGGCGGTCAGCCGGTGCTGACCTTCACGCCGCCGGTGTCCGCCCGCGCGACCAGCGCGTGCGCGGCCCCGGCCTGCGAGGGCACGCTCACGTCGGTGCCGCCCGTCGAGGCGTGCGCGTCCACCTGGTACGCCTGCCCGCCGGGCACCACCAGCTCCACCCCGCCGGTCCCGGTGCGCAGTTCGGCCCGGGTCGGCGCCGCCGCGAACCGGGCCGACACCCCGCCGGTCTCGGCCTTCAGCACCACGTCGGCCCCGCGCAGCCCGGTGGCCTCCACCCCGCCGGTGACCGTCTCCGCGGTGACGTCCCCGCTCAGGCCGTGCACCCGGATGCCGCCGGTGGTCTCCTTCAGCCGCAGCTTCGTCCCGGCGGGCACCCGCACCTGGTAGCCGATCCCGCACCGCGAGCAGGAGTACGCCAGCTTCAGCACGCCGTCCGCGAGCACGTGGGTGGCCTGCGGCTCCTCGTCCTGCCAGTTGCGCTTCTCCACCACCTGCACCGGCCCGTCCCCGGCCCGCACCTCGATCCCGCCGACCTCGCCGTCCACCTGCAGCTCGGTGACCTGCCCGAGCACCTCGTACGACACCGTCCGGCGCTGATCGTCCCACGGCCCGCAGCCGACCGCCCCGACCGCCAGCAGCCCCACGACGGCCACCGCCCCCACCAACCGCTTCACCGCGGCCCCCTCTCGACTTTCCGGTGCCCCCAGTCTCCCGGCACCCCTCCCCCGCCCGCCTCCCTCCCGGGAGTGGTTCCCCCGCCTCCTCCCCCCGGGGGATCCCCTAGGGAGCGCCGCAGGGCGGCCACCCCGATCGGGG
>NZ_JBHUWH010000044.1:0-2054 GCF_042670125.1 Kitasatospora sp. NPDC057198
TCAAGGGCTGGACCGGCACCTGTGCCACCTGCAACCGCCCCCTACCCCGCACAAGAACCAGACACAGAACCAGAACCTAACGAAGCACTACTAGGTCCTGTCCGGCCGAGAGACGGAACCGGGGGCGCGGGGAACCGCGCCCCCGCTGTCACGGTTCCCGGAAGGCGTCCACCCCGTTCGGGCTGCCGAGGCCGGTCGGGCCGTCGTAGCCCGGGGCGGCCGTGCAGAGGTAGGCCGGGGTGCAGGTGGTGGGGGCGGGGCCGGTGGTGATGTCGTGGAGGGCGGCGGGGTGGCGGTAGGGGAAGGAGGCGGGGGCGCTGCCGGGGGACGGGGGGCCGGCGAGGGCGTAGGCGGCGGCGATGATCGGGGCGGCGGCGGAGGTGCCGCCGTAGGTGTACCAGCCGCTGCCGCCGTAGGTCTGGTAGACGGCGACGCCGGTCGCGGGGTCGGCGACGGCGGCCACGTCGGCGACGGTGCGGTGGTCGCAGCCGGGGTCGGCCTGCCAGGCGGGCTTGGGGAACCGGCCGGAGCAGCCGCTGCCCGCGCCCTGGTCGGTGCCGGGGGTCCAGGCGGTCTCGTCCCAGCCGCGGGCGGAGCCGTCGGGGCGCAGGGTGGTGCCGCCGACGGCGACGACGCGGGGTGAGGAGGCGGGGTAGTTGACGCCGTAGCCGGAGTCGCCGGAGGCGGCGGCGACGACGGTGCCGGGGTGGTCGAAGTAGCGGCTGTCGTAGGTCGGCGCGTTGGCGTTCTCGGTGGTGCCCCAGCTGATCGAGACGTACTGGGCACCGAGGGCGACGGCGGTGTTGACGGCGGTTCCGAGGTTGCCGACGGCGGCGCTGTCGGCCTCGACCAGGAGGATCCGGGCGCGCGGGGCGATCGCGGAGACCATGGCGAGGTCGAGGGCGGTCTCGCCGGCCCAGGCGGTGTTGCCGCGGGGCAGCCGGGTGCCGCCGCGCTGGTCGGTCTTGCGGAAGCAGCCGTTGTCGGTGGTGCAGGCGGGCAGTCCGAAGTGGCGGCGGTAGACGTCGAGGTCGGCCTCGGCGCGGGGGTGGTCGTAGGCGTCGACGACGGCGATGGTGGCGCCCTCGCCGCCGTCCGCGGGCAGCCCGTACGCGGCGCGCAGGTCGGCGGGTCCGTAGCCGGCGCTGTCCGGGTCGGCGGCGGCGGTGCCGACCACCCGCAGCGCGTCGCAGGAGGCGGTGTCGGCCCTGGCGGGGGCGGTGCAGGTGTGCACCCAGCGGGGGGCGGCGTGCGCGTGGGCGGGGGCGGTGGCGAGGGCGGTGAGCAGGGCGGCGGTGAGCGCGAGGGGGCGGCGCAACGGGGCCTCCGTTCGGGGGAGCGGCGCCGTGGGCGGGGGGTGGGCTCCCCCGCACCGGCGGTCCGCTTGTCTGCAGGGAGTCTTGACCCACCGTCAGGTCGGTATGCGCACGGTCACCCGCTCGGATGACGGCGGGCCGGGCCGGGCGGGCGTCCGGGTCTGTTGCGGAACCGGGACGCGGTGCGGACCCGGCCGGGGCGGAAGTTGAGGGAACCTCATCTCCGGGAGCAGCGACTTCGGCTCCCGGCAGTCCCGCTCACCGTGAGCGGGAGGCCCGACCCGGAAGAAGAGGACCATGCGCGTTCGGAAGATCTCGGCGATCGCCCTTGTCGCCGTTGCGGCCTGCCTGTCGCTCACCGCCTGTGAGGACGGCGACTCCGCCGCGTCCAACGCCGCCGCCTCCGCCACCCCGCCCGCCGCGAGCGCCCCGCCCGCCACCCCGCCCGCCGCGAGCGCCCCGGCGGCGGCCGGTGGCAAGACCGCCGCGAAGCCGTCGGGCGCCCCGAAGAAGTCCGGGGTGAAGTGCACCGACCAGCTCGACTACGCGGGCGACAGCCGCTCCAATGCCGAGATCAACTCGATCGGTGACAGCACCGGCACCTGCCCGGCCCCGCAGGGCGGCAGTGGTGGCGGCGCGGCCGCCGGTACCCCGAAGAAGTCCGGGGTGAAGTGCACCGACCAGCTCGACTACGCGGGTGACAGCCGTTCCAACGCCGAGATCAACTCGATCGGTGAC
>NZ_JBHUWH010000044.1:2154-28847 GCF_042670125.1 Kitasatospora sp. NPDC057198
CCGGGGTGAAGTGCACCGACCAGCTCGACTACGCGGGTGACAGCCGTTCCAACGCCGAGATCAACTCGATCGGTGACAGCACCGGCACCTGCCCGGCCCCGCAGGGCGGCAGCGGTGGCGGTGCGGCCCCCGGTACCCCGAAGAAGTCCGGGGTGAAGTGCACCGACCAGCTCGACTACGCGGGTGACAGCCGTTCCAACGCCGAGATCAACTCGATCGGTGACAGCACCGGCACCTGCCCGCCGGTCGAGCGCTGATCCCGCGGCGGCTCATTCGGCGGCCAGGTGGTCGACCGACCCGACCTTGATGCCGGCCTGGCTGTGCCGGCGGGCGGGGGCCCGGCCGGGCGGCTGGGTGGGGCGCTCCCCGGGGTCGGGGACCTTCGCGGTGGGGCGGCTGACGGGCTTGCCGGCCTCGATCCGCAGCTGCTCGTCGTCGTGCAGGACGGGCAGCACGCTGCCGCGCCGCAGCGTGTACGTGGTGGTGGCGTGGGTGATGTCGACCCGCAGCAGGTGTTCGCGGACGTTCATCGAGAAGCGCAGCCGTTGCAGCCCGGCGGGCAGCCGGGGCCGGAAGGACAGCTGCTCGGTGTGGTCGCGCAGGCCGCCGAAGCCGGCCACCAGGGCGATGCAGGCGCCCGCCAGCGAGGCCATGTGCAGGCCGTCGCGGGTGTTGCCGCCGAGGTCGTGCAGGTCCATCAGGGCCGCTTCCGCGGTGTAGTCGTAGGCCAGGTCGAGCTGGCCGACCTCGGCGGCGATGACGGCCTGGGTGCAGGCGGACAGCGAGGAGTCGCGAACGGTGAGGCGCTCGTAGTAGGCGAAGTTGCGGGCCTTCTGCTCGGCCGTGAACACGTCGCCGCGGACCTGCATGGCGAGCACCAGGTCGGCCTGCTTGACCACCTGCTTGCGGTACAGGTCGAAGTACGGGTAGTGCAGCAGCAGCGGGTACTTCTCCGGCGGGGTGGTGTCGAAGTCCCACATCTGGTGGTCGGTGAACCCGTCGGCCTGCGGGTGCACGCCGATCTGCTCGTCGTACGGGATGAACATCTTGTCGGCGGCGTCGCGCCAGGCCGCGGCCTCCTCGGTGTCCACCCCGAGCAGGCCCGACTCGTGCCGGTACTTCAGCGCGGTGTTCGCCGCGTTCCACAGGTTGGCCTGCGCCATCACGTTGGTGAACACGTTGTTGTCGGCGACCGCCGAGTACTCGTCGGGCCCGGTGACGCCCTCGATCCGGAAGTTGCCCTTGGCGTCGTGGTGGCCCAGCGAGCGCCACATCCGGGCGGTCTCCACCAGCAGTTCCAGGCCGTGGGTGCGCTCGAACTCGGTGTCCCCGGTGGCCCGGACGTAGCGCACCGCGGCCGCCGCGATGTCCGCGCCGATGTGGAACGCGGCGGTGCCGGCCGGCCAGTAGCCGGAGCACTCCTCGCCGCGGATCGTCCGCCACGGGAACACCGCGCCGGCCAGGCCGAGTTGGGCCGCCCGCTCGCGGGCCATCGGCAGCGTGGTGTGCCGCCAGCGCAGCGCCTGCTTGACCGCGTCCGGCAGGCAGTAGGTGAGCACCGGCAGCACGAAGGTCTCGGTGTCCCAGAACGAGTGCCCGTCGTAGCCGGGCCCGGTCAGGCCCTTCGCCGGGATGGCCCGCTCCTCGCTGCGGGCGCCCGCCTGCAGCACGTGGAACAGCGCGAACCGGACGGCCTGCTGGAGTTCGACGTCGCCCTCCAGCTCGATGTCGTTGTCGCCCCAGAACCGGCCCAGGAACTCCTTCTGCTCGGCCACCAGCCCGTCCCAGCCGGTGTACCGGGCGGCGGTCAGCGCCGCCTCCACCTGGTCCCGGACGGCGGGCAGCGAGCGGGTCGCCGACCAGCCGTACGCCAGGTACTTGACCAGCCGCAGCTTCTGCCCGGCGTCCAGCACCGTGGTGGCGGTGATCCGGGCCTGGTCCTCGGAGGACTCCGCGGTGGTGTCGATCCGCTCCGGCCCGTCGATCACGTGGTCCATCGCGGCGGCCACCCGCAGCCCGGAGAACCGGGTGCGGTGCACCAGCACGCCCTTGGTGCCGGCCGCGTGCTGGAGCTCGGCGGCCAGCGGGGCCTCCAGCACCGCAGCCGCCCGCGGGTCGCCGTCGCCCGCGCCGCCCGGCAGCTGCTCGTTGGCGACCAGCTCGGACTGCAGCACGATCCGCACCGGCCCGTCCACGGCCTCCACCGTGTAGTCGACCGCGCAGACCGCCCGCTGGGTCAGCGACACCAGCCGGGACGAGGTCACCCGCACCGTCCGCCCGGCCGGCGAGGTCCACTCCGCCTCCCGGCGCAGGATGCCGTCCCGGAAGTCCAACGTCCGCCGGTGGCTGCGCAGTTCGCCGTAGCGCAGGTCGAACGGCTCGTCGTCGACCAGCAGCCGGATCAACTTGCCGTTGGTGACGTTGATGACGCTCTGCCCGGACTCCGGGAAGCCGTAGCCGCTCTCCGCGTACGGCAGCGGCCGCAGCTCGAACACGCCGTTCAGGTAGGTGCCGGGCAGGCCGTGCGGCTCGCCCTCGTCCAGGTTGCCGCGCAGCCCGATGTGGCCGTTGGACAGCGCGAACACCGACTCGGCGCGGGCCTGTCCGGGCAGGTCCAGGCCGTGCTCGGTGATCCCCCACGGGTCGACGGTGAACGCCTCGGACGGGCTCATCCGCGCTCCTCCAGCAGCTGGGACAGGTCGTCGACGACCACGGTCGCGCCGTGCTCGCGCAGCGCCGCCGCCTGACCGGTGCGGTTCACGCCCACCACCGCGCCGAAACCGCCGGCCCGCCCGGCCGCGACGCCCGCCAGCGCGTCCTCGAACACCGCGGCGTGCTCCGGGGCCACCCCGAGCCGCTGCGCGGCCGCCAGGAAGGTGTCCGGCGCGGGCTTGCCCGCCAGGTGGTCGCGGGCCAGGGTGAGCCCGTCCACCACCACCTCGAACAGGTCGTCGATCCCGGCCGCCGCCAGCACGTCCCGGCAGTTCGCGCTGGACGAGACCACCGCGCGCGGCAGCCCCAGCTCGCGCAGCCGGTGCAGGTACGCCACCGAGCCCTCGTACGGCTGCACGCCCTGCTCGCGGATCAGCCGCAGCACGGTCTCGTTCTTCGCGCTCGACAGGCCGTTGACGGTACGGGTGCCCGGCGGGTCCTGCGGGGTGCCCTCGGGCAGTTCGATGCCGCGCGAGGCGAGGAACTGCCGGGTGCCGTCCAGCCGGGGCCGGCCGTCCACGTACCGGTCGTAGTCGCCGACCGGGTCGAACGGGGTGAAACCGCCGCCGGTGCGGGCCGCCTCCGCGCGCAGGAAGGCGTCGAACATGTCCTTCCAGGCGGCGGCGTGCACCTTCGCGGTCTGGGTCAGCACCCCGTCCAGGTCGAACAGGAAAGCGGTGATGCGGTCCGGAAGTCCCAACATGCTGCCAGTCTCACCCGTCCGCGCCGCTCCATGCCGGTCATCGTCCGGACCGGCGCGTCGTACCCCGCCGCGCGCCCTCACTCCGCCTCCGCGTGCACCCCCGGGTGCGGGTGGCGGCCCGGCACGAACAGCGGCTGCGGGCGGCCGCTCTGCGCGTAGTCCTTCAACCGGACCAGCAGCTCCGCCCAGCGGCCCGCCGCCACCGGCACCGACGGGCCCGCGTCCGCGGCCCAGCCCAGGTGGCGCAGCAGCAGCGTCGACTGCCGCGCGCCGTCCGGATGGTCGAAGAAGTCCCAGGTCACCGTCGTCCCCTGCCAGGCCGGCGGGAACACCCCCACGCTGCGCCAGGCCACCCGCTCCAGGTCCGCGCGCTCCCGGCGCAGGCGCAGCGGCCGCGGCGCGTCCTCCACCGTGAACAGCAGGTCCTCGCCGTCCCGGTCCAGCTCGGTGGTCCACCAGGACGCCAGCCCCTCGCGGCTGTCCAGCGCCGCCAGCAACCGCTCCCGGGGCGCTGCGACGTCGACCTGCAGGGCGATCTCGGGCATCGCACTCACCTCAACCACCACGATCCCGCCCGGCCGGGCGCCGGGCAACCGCGGTCGGGCCGCGGTCGGGCCGGGGACGGGCCCCGGCCGGGCCCTGGTCGGGCCGCGGCCGGCTCGCGGTCAGGTCGTGAGTTCCAGGGTCTGGTGGACCGTCGTCGGGTCGTCCAGCAGCCGCAGCAGGGTGTGCGCGACCTCGTCCCGGGAGACCTCGCCGAAGCGGTTGGGCGGCGGCGCGAGGTGCGCGTGCCGCTCGGTGGGCTCGTCGGTCAGGGCGCCCGGACGCAGGACCGTCCACTCCAGCGGACGCTCCTTCACCGCCTCCTCCGCGGCCCGCTTCGCCTTCAGGTACACCTCGAAGTCCGGCGGGACCTCCGGGTCGCCGATCCGCTCCAGCCCCATCGAGGACACCAGCAGGTACCGCCGCACCCCCGCCCGCTGCGCCGCGTCCGCCAGCAGCACCGCCCCCGCCCGGTCCACCGTCTCCTTCCGCGCCGCCCCGCTGCCCGGCCCGGCCCCGGCCGCGAACACCGCCGCGTCCGCCCCCGCGAGGTGCTCCGCCAGCTCCTCCACCGACACCGACTCCAGGTCGCACACCACCGGCCGCGCCCCCACCGCGTGCAGGTCCCCCGCCTGGGCCGGATTCCGGATCAGCCCGGCGACGGCGTCGCCCCGGGCGGAGAGCAGCTTCGAGAGCCGCAACGCGATCTTGCCGTGTCCACCTGCGATCACCACGTCCATGGAACGCGACGCTACCCGCGGGGCCGGGGCCCGGCACGCCGGCGTCCGGCGGTGCGGGCAGGGGCGGCGCGGGCCGGGGCGGCGCGGGCAGGGGCGGGCAGGGGCGGGCAGGGGCGCGGGGGACCGCGCCCCTGCCGGGGCGGCCGCTCAGCGCTTGGGCGCGGGTGTCAGCCGGCTGGTGACGCCCACCCGGTTGAGGGCGTTGATCATGGAGATCAGCGCGATCAGGTGGGCGAGCTCGGTCTCCGAGAAGTGCTTCGCAGCCTCGTCGAACACCGCGTCCGGGACGTGCGTCTCGGCGACCAGGGTGACCGACTCGGTCAGGGCCAGCGCGGCGCGCTCGCGGGCGGTGAAGTAGGGGGTCTCCCGCCAGGCGGCGAGGGTGTCGAGGCGGTGCTCCCGCTCGCCCTTCGCACGGGCGTCGCTCGCGTGCTTGTCCAGGCAGAACGCGCAGCCGTTGATCTGCGAGGCGCGCAGGTTGACCAGTTCGGTGACCACCGGGTCGGCGAGGCCGGCGATCGCGGCGCGGGAGGCTTCCAGCAGCGGACGGTAGAACTCGGGGGCGCGGTCGCGCAGCGAGATGCGGAGGGCGGGGGCGGGAACGGTGGAGTCGTCGGTCATACGGCCCACCGTAGGCGCGCGGTGGACCGGTGGTGTGGTTCATTCGGGGGATGGATTCCTGGGCCACTTTCGGCGGCGACCTGCACCTCGACCTGGACGCCGGACGCTCCCGCGGCCTGGGCCTGCGCGCCGCCCTGGAGGACGCGCTGCGCACCGCCGTCCGGGACGGCCGCCTCGCCGCCGGGACGCGGCTGCCGTCCTCCCGGGCGCTCGCCGTCGACCTGGGCATCGCCCGCAACACCATCGCCGAGGCGTACACCCAGCTCGCCGCCGAGGGCTGGCTGGCCTCCCGGCAGGGCTCCGGCACGGTGGTCGCCGAGCGCGGCCCGCAGCCGGCCCCGGCCGCACCGCCGCCCGGCCTGCCGACCCCGTCGGCGCCCGTGCACAACCTGCGCCCCGGCTCGCCCGACCTGAGCCGCTTCCCGCGCACCGCCTGGCTGGCCGCGGCCCGCCGGGCGCTGACCGCCGCCCCCAACGAGGCGTTCGGGTACGGCGATCCGCGCGGCCGGATCGAACTGCGCCGCGCCCTGGCCGGCTACCTGGCCCGGGCCCGCGGCGTGCGCACCGACCCCGAGCGGCTGCTGATCTGCACCGGCTACCTCCAGGGCCTCGGCCTGCTCTGCGCCGCGCTGCGCGAACACGGCCTGGGCGCCGTCGCGGTGGAGGAGTACGGGCTGCCGCCGCAGCACGCGGTGATCACCGCCCGCGGCCTCGCACCGCGCCCGCTGCCACTGGACGAGGGCGGCGCCCGGACGGACGAACTGGCCCGCACCGGCGCCGGGTTGGCGGTGCTCACCCCGGCCCACCAGTTCCCGACCGGTGTCCCGCTGCGGGCCGCCCGGCGGGCCGCCGCGGTCGACTGGGCCCGGCAGACCGGCGGCTACCTGCTGGAGGACGACTACGACGGCGAGTTCCGCTACGACCGGCACGCCATCGGCGCCATGCAGGCCCTCGACCCCGAACGGGTGGTGTACGCGGGCACCGCCTCGAAGTCGCTCGCCCCCGGCCTGCGGCTGGCCTGGCTGGCGCTGCCCGCCGCGCTGGTCGAACCGGTGGCCCGGCACAAGCGGCGGACCGACGCGCACAGCGGCTCGCTGGAACAGCTCACCCTGGCCGAACTGATCGACTCCGGCGGCTACGACCGGCACGTCCGGCGCAGCCGGCACCTGCTGCGCCGCCGCCGCGACCGGCTGGTCGAGGTGCTGGCCGCCCGCGCCCCGGCGGTGCGGGTCACCGGCCTGAACGCGGGCCTGCACGCCGTCCTGGAACTGCCCGCGGACGGCCCCGGCGAGGACGAACTGCTGCACCGCGCCCGCCGCGCGGGCCTCGCCCTGAACACCCTCGGCTGGCACCTGGCCCCCGGCGCGAGCCCCGCGCCCGGACAGCCCCCCGGGCTGGTGATCGGCTACGGGACGCCGCCCGAGCACGCCTTCGAAGCCGCGCTCGACGCGCTGTGCGGGCTGCTCGCTCAGCCCTTGTGACTGCCCACGTAGAACAGCAGGAACAGGAAGGCCACGAACACGTGGCCCGAGACGATGTAGATCCACACCCGGATCCACACCCGGTTCGAGGCGCGGTAGCCCGCGTCGATGGTCTCCGCGTACTTCGGGACGGCCGGGGCGGCCGGGGCGCTCGGGGCGGCCGGGACGGGGGCGGGCTTTCCGGTGTCGGTCATGGCGCGGTCTCCTGACGTGGAGGGTGTTGGGGCTACAGGCGCGGGGCGTCGCCCAGGCACAGGTCGCCGCCGGGGCTCTGCAACAGCGTGTGGACGAAGATCAGGTCGAGGCCGGCGGCGGAGTCCGCGGCGATCACGTGCGGCGTCATCGAGTCGAAGTGCGCCGAGTCGCCCTCGTCCAGGAAGTGCGTCCGGTCGCCCAGCACCAGCTTCATCCGGCCCCTGGTGACCAGCAGCAGCTCCTCGCCCGGGTGCACCCGCACCACCGCGTCCTGCGTGCTCGGCGGCACGTGCACCCGCAGCGCCTGCATCGCCCGGCCCGGCGCACCGGCCCGCTGGTAGCCCCAGCCGCCGGCCCGTCCGGGCTCGACCCGCCCGCCCCGGACCACCGGATCCGGCTCGCCCGGCTGCTCACCGAGCAACCCGGCCACGCTCGTCCCGTACGCCCGAGCCAGACCCAGCAGCACCGGCAACGAGGGCTGCCGCCGCCCGGTCTCCAGGCGCGACAAGTAAGCTGGCGAGAGGCCCACCCGGGCCGCCGCGACCTCCAGCGTCAAGCGGCTGGAAGCCCGCTGCTCCCGCAGCCGCGCGCCGAGGCCCGCGACCTCCTGGTCCTCGTCGAGGGGGCTGTCCGTCATGGAACCAGTGGACACCCTCCCTGCCCAAGAGGCAACAAACTTGCCCCACAGGCAAACCCGCCCGCCTTCCCCCCGAAGGGCCCGCCCGCCCAGGACTCCCCTCCGGCCTGGCAGGGTTCCCGCGCTGCGCGGCTTGCTGCCCGCCCGGCCAGGACTCTTCTCCGGCTCGCGGGGCTTGCCACCTGCCTGGCGAGGGCTCTTCGTCGGCCTGGCAGGGTTCCCGCGCTGCGCGGCTTGCTGCCCGCCCGGCCAGGGCTTTCCTCCAGTCCGCGGCCCGCTGCCCGCCCGGCCAGGGCGCTTGCTCTTCCTTTCCCTCCCCGGAAGGGCTCGTGGCCCGCCCGGCCAGGGCCCTCTCCGGCTCGGCAGGGTTCCCCCGTTGTGTGGTCTGCCGGACGCCCGCCTCGCCCGGAGGGGGACTCAGGGGCGGGGGATGTTGCGCAGGTTGGAGCGGGCCAGGTCGAGCATCTTGCCGACGCCGCCGGTCAGGACGGTGCGGCCGGCGGCCAGGGCGAAGCCCTTGAGTTGGGCGGCGGTGATGTGCGGGGGGATGGAGAGGGCGTTGGGGTCGGTGACCACGTCGACCAGCGCGGGGCCGGGGCGGTCCAGGGCGTCGGTCAGCACCTCGTGGACCTTCGCGGGGTCGGTGACCCGCTTCGCGGGGATGCCGCAGGCGCGGGCGATCGCCGCGTAGTCGACGTCGCCGTTGTCGATCTCGGCCTCGGGGTAGCCGGAGACCAGCATCTCCAGCTTGATCATGCCGAGTGCCCCGTTGTTGAACACCACGGTCTTCACCGGCAGCCGGTACTTCGCGACGGTGAGCAGTTCGCCGAGCAGCATGCCGATCCCGCCGTCGCCCGACATCGACACCACCTGCCGCCCGGGGAAGGCGAGTTGGGCGCCGATCGCGTGCGGCAGGGCGTTGGCCATCGAGCCGTGCAGGAAGGAGCCGATCACCCGGCGGCGCCCGTTGGGGGTGAGGTAGCGGGCGGCCCAGACGTTGCACATGCCGGTGTCGACGGTGAAGACGGCGTCCTCGGCGGCGATCTCGTCCAGCACCGAGGCGACGTACTCGGGGTGGATCGGCCGGTGCTTCTCGATGTCCTTGGTGTACGCGCCGACCACCGTCTCCAGGGCCTTGCAGTGCCGGTCCAGCATGGCGTCCAGGAACCGGCGGTCGCTCTTGCGCTCCAGCAGCGGCAGCACGGCCCGCAGGGTGGCGGCGACGTCGCCGTGCACGGCGAGTTCCAGCGGGGTGCGCCGGCCGAGCCGGGTCGCGTCGTGGTCGACCTGGACGGTGCGGGCCTGCGGGAGGAAGGAGTCGTACGGGAAGTCGGTGCCCAGCAGCAGGACCAACTCGGCCTCGTGCAGGGCTTCGTGGCACGCGCCGTAGCCGAGCAGGCCGCTCATCCCGACGTCGTACGGGTTGTCGTACTGCACCCATTCCTTGCCGCGCAGCGAGTGCCCGACCGGGGCCTTCAGCGTGTCGGCGAGGTGCATCAGCTCCTCGTGCGCGCCGCGGGCGCCCGCGCCGGCGAAGACCGTCACGGTGGCGGCCGAGTTGAGCGCCTCGGCGAGGGCCTGCACCTGGGACCAGGGCGGGGCGGCCACCGCCTGCTCGGTGAGGAAGGTGCTGCGGCCGGTGGGGGCGGGGGCGGTGAGCGCGGCGACGTCGCCGGGGAAGACCAGCACCGAGACGCCGGGGGAGCCGAGGGCGTGCTGGATGCCGACCCGCAGCAGCCGGGGCAGCTGGGCCGGGTTGGAGAGCAGCTCGCACCAGGAGCTGCAGTCGGTGAACACCCGCTCGGGGTGGGTCTCCTGGAAGAAGCCGGTGCCGATCTGCCCGGACGGGATGTGCGAGGCCAGGGCGAGTACGGGCACGCCGCTGCGCTGGGCGTCGTACAGGCCCTGGATCAGGTGGGTGTTGCCGGGGCCGCAGCTGCCCGCGCAGACCGCGAGGCGCCCGGTCAGCTCGGCCTCGGCGGCGGCCGCGAACGCCCCGGCCTCCTCGTTCCTGACGTGCACCCAGGAGATGCCCTCGGCGCGGCGGATCGCGTCGACGACCGGGTTGAGGCTGTCGCCGACCACCCCGTAGACGCGTTCCACCCCGGCCTGCCGGAGCACCTCCACCATCTGGTCGGCCACGCTGCCCACGGGATCACCTCACGCCAGGAACCACGGAATAAACGGACATCCGCACCATAACGGCTCGGATGTCCGGGGCGTGGCTACCGCCCGTCGACGGTCGCGCCGAGGGCCTCGCAGGCGCCGGTGGTGGAGTCGGTGAGCGGGCCGACCACCGGGTACTGGGCCAGGTCGCGGTGGCACAGCTCGGCGGTGGAGGGCAGGGCGCCGTGGTAGCCGGTGTCGAGGCCCTGGGCCTGGCCGAGGCCGCCGGCCTGGGCGATCGGGGCGGCCTGGGCGGGCGCCTGGGCGAGGGCGATCCCGGCCAGGGACAGGGCGGCGAGCGCGGTGAGCTTCTTCATGGCAGGTGCAACGAGCGCCGCCCCCGCCCGGTCACGTGGATTGACCCGGCGGGGGCGGAGCGGATCCGCGGTCAGGACAGCTCGACCCACAGGCTGCTGACGCTGTTGCTGACGAAGGAGGTGATCGGCTCCGGCTCCTCGCCCGCGGCCAGCCGCAGGCCGGGGTGGCGGTCGAACAGCTCGCGCAGCGCGGTCTCCGCCTCCAGCCGGGCCAGTACGGCGCCGATGCAGAAGTGCGGGCCGTGGCCGAGCGAGAGGTGCCGGTTGGGGGAGCGGTCCGGGTCGAAGAGGTCCGGGTCCGTCCAGTGCTTCGGGTCGCGCCCGGCGGCCGCGTACGAGGACAGGATGCCGTCGCCGGCCGGGATCACCACCCCCTCGCCGAGGTCGATGTCCTCCAGCGCGTAGCGCATCGGGAAGTGCCCGGCGGGGGAGTCCCGGCGCAGCGTCTCCTCGATGACCGCGGACCACGTCAGCTCGCCGTCCAGCACCCGGCGCAGCTGCTCGGGGTGGGTGAGCATGTTGAGCACCGTGTTGGTGATCAGGTTGAGCGTGGTCTCGTGGCCGGCCACCAGCGTCTGCATCAGGACGCCGATCAGCTCCTCCTCGCTGAGCCGGTCCTGCTCCTCGCGGGCGGCGATCAGCGCGGAGGTCAGGTCGTCGCCGGGCTCGTCCCGCTTCTCGGCGGCCAGCGCGGCCAGCAGCCCGACCATGGCGTGGGTGGCGGCCATGCTCTCGCCGGGCGCGGCGGACGAGCTGAGCATGACGTCCGACAGCTCGTGCATCCGGTGCTGCTGCTCGGGCCGCACGCCCAGCAGCTCGGCGATCACGTCCATCGGGAGCGGGTAGGCGAAGTGCCGCCGCAGGTCGACCGAGCCGTTCGGGGCGGCGTGGCCGGGGAGGGCGTCCAGCAGGTCCAGGACCCGCTGCCGGACGGCGGGGGCCAGCGCGTGGACCCGGCGCGGGGTGAGCGCCTGGGTGGCCAGGCTGCGCAGCCGCCGGTGGTCGGCGCCGTCGGAGGTGATCAGGCCGGGGAGGGCGATGAACGCCATCAGCGGCCAGCCCTCGGGGAGCCGGCCCTCCCGGAACAGCGTCCAGTGCTGGGGGTTCTTGGCCACCCGCGGGTCGGAGAGGATCTGCTGCAGGGCCTGGTGGCCGGTCACCGACCAGACCACCACCCCACCAGGGAGCTCAACCTGCGTCGCAGGTCCGCGAGCGCGGAGCCGCTGGTTCTCGGCGAGCTGGTCGGCTCCGAGGGGGTCGAGTCTGTAGGGGCAGAGTTGAGGGGCTGCTGCGGTGTCCATGGGGTCCTCTCGGGGGTGGCGGGTGCGGTGGGAGCGGCGGGGCGGGGCGGGGTGAAGGCGCTGTAGAGCACCGGGAGGTGGGCCAGGGCGCGCGACCAGGGGGACGGACGCCACACCAACTCGTGTGCGGGAACCGCGAGCTGGAGATCGGGAAGGCAGTGCAGCAGGGTCTCGACCGCGGTCTCGACGATCATCCGGGCCGGGTCCTTGGCCGGGCAGACGTGCCGGCCCGCGCTCCAGGCGAGGTGCGCCCGGTTGCCGCTGAGGCCGTTCGAGCCGTGCACCGCCGGGTCGTCGTTGGCGCCGGCGATGCCCAGCACCAGCATGTCGCCCCGGCTGATGTACTGGCCGCCCAGCACGGTGTCCGAAGTGGCCCACCGGCCGGGGAAGTTCTGGATCGGCGAGTCGCGCCAGAGCACCTCCTCCAGGGCGTCCGAGACGGTCGCCCGGCCGCCGGTCAGGCTGCCGCGGAAGCGGCGGTCGACGAGCAGCAGCCGCACCGCGTTGCCGATCCAGTTGACGGTCGACTCGTTGCCCGCGACCAGGACCACCATGATGTTGTGGACGACTTCCTCGTCGGTCAGCGCGGCGGGGTGCCCGAGCAGCCAGGAGACCAGGTCCTCGCCGGGCCGCTCGCGCCGCTGCCGCACCAACTCGCCCAGCAGGCCGAACAGTTCCATGGAGGCGCGCTGGGAGTCCGCGCCGCTGTCGACCAGGCTGGTGGACAGCTCCAGCAGCTTCGGGCCGTCCTCGTCCGGCAGGTCCATCAGCATGGTGAACACCAGCGGGGGCAGCCGCTTGGTGAACTGGGTGACCAGGTCGGCGGTGCCGTCCGGCCCCCAGCTCTCGATCAGCGCCATCGCGGCGGCCTCGGTGGTCTCCCGCAGCCGCTTGTGGTTGATCCGGGCCAGGGTGTCGCTGACCGCGACGCTCAGCCGGAGGTGCTCGGGACCGTCCATGTTGAACAGCGAGGGCCGCCACATGGTCATCGGCGCCAGGTGGGAATCCGGCCGCAGCCGGCCCTCCAGGGCCACCCGCCACTGCCGCGAGTCCTTGGTGAACTGCTGCTCGTTGCGGGTGAGTTCGAGCAGCTCCTGGTACCCCATGACGAGCCACGCCTCCACGCCGGGCTCCAGTTCGATGGGCACCACCGGACCGTACTCGGCGCGCAGCCGGGCGTACAGGCCGTGCGGGTCCTCGGTGACGGCCGGGCCGTAGAGCGAGATGGTGCCGGGGCGGCCCGCGTGCGGGCAGCCGCCGGCCGCCAGGTGCGGTTCGGGAACGGTCATGAGAACTCCAGTGCGCCGACCCGCAGGTGGTCGACGAAATCGATCAGCAGTCGGTGGGCGGCGTTCCGGTCGCGGACGTCGCAGGTCAGGATCGGCACCCCGGGCAGCAGGTCGAGCGCGGCCCGCAGCTCCTCCTCGGGGTACGCCGGGGTGTCGGGGAAGCGGTTGACCGCCACCGCGAACGGGATGCGCTGCTCCTCCAGCAGCCCGAGCACGTCGAAGGACTCCTCGATCCGGCGGGAGTCGACCAGGGCGATCGCCCCCAGCGCCCCGCGCGACAGGTCCTCCCACAGCGGCCAGAACCGCTGCTGTCCGGGCGTGCCGAACAGGTACAGCGCCAGCCGGGTGCTGAGCGTGATCCGGCCGAAGTCCAGCGCCACCGTGGTGGTCGACTTGTGCGGACGCCCGGTCAGGTCGTCCACGCCCTCGCCGACCGCGGTCATCGTCTCCTCGGTGCGCAGCGGGACGATCTCGCTCAACGCCCCGACCAGGGTCGTCTTGCCGACCCCGAACGGGCCGGTGACCAGGATCTTCACCGCGCCCTGCACGCTGGACGGCAGGTAGACGGGCTCAGCGGAGTTGGCGGAGGCCAACCAGCACCTCCTCGATCAGGGCGAGCGGGGCCCGCTCGGCCGGGCGGGCGGGCGGCAGCACCTGGACCGCGCCCAACTCCCACAGGTCACCGACCAGCACCTTCAGCACGCTGATCGGCAGGCCGAGGTGGGCGGCCACCTCGGCGACCGACAGCAGCTCCCGGCAGACCTCCAGGATCACCAGCTGCTCCCGGTTCACCACCATCGGGTCGACCTGGACCCCCGGCACGGTCCGCACCAGGCTCTCGAACTCCAGCACGTTCCGACCGGTCCGGCTGCGCCCGCCGGTGATGACGTACGGGCGTACCGGGCCGCGGGTCACCGCGGCTCTCCGGCGGTGCTCCCTTGCCGGGGCGCGGCGGTCAGGTGCTCGCCGATCCGGCCGACCAGCATCTGCATCTGGTAGGCCACCAGGCCCGCGTCGACCGACTCCCCGGCCACCACCGCGAGGTGCGCCCCGGCCCCGGCGGCGACCACGAACAGGTAGCCGCCGCCGTACTCGATGACGATCTGCCGGGTGAGGCCGTCCCCGAAGCCGGTCGCCACGCCCCGGGAGAGCGACTGCAGGCCGGAGCAGGCGGCGGCCAGGCGCTCGGCGTCGTCCCGGTCGATCCGCGGGCTGCGGCCGATCTCCAGGCCGTCGTTGGACACCACCAGGGCGTGCCGGACCTCCGGCACGGAGACGATGTCGGCCAGCAGCCAGCCGAGATCAGGGTTGCTCGTCATTCGGGTCTCCCAGGGGGGAAGCGGGGAATTCGTCGGGGCGGTCCGCGCCGGACCGCTGGTCGTGCTGGGCTGCGGCGCGACCGTCCGCGGTGCCGCTCTGGAACAGCGACATGAAGGACCGGGCCTCGCCGGGGGAGCGCGGCGGGAGCGCCGTCTCCGGGGGGAAGTGCTGCGGTGGGGCGTCCCGGCGGTTGCTCCGGCGGGGCAGCCGGCCGCCCTGCGCGGGCACCGCGGAGGACGGGGCGCCCCCGGCCCGCGGGGGGACCGGGCGGGTGGGCAGCGGTGGCTGCGCCGGGGCGCGGTCCTGGGCCTGGGTGCGGCCCGGCGGCTGGGGGCGGCCCGGCGCCCCGGGACGGGTCCGGGCCGGGGGGTCGGCCTGGGCGGGCTGCGGGCGGCCGCCCGGCAGCCCGTGCTGCGGCAGCGGGTCGGTGAGCAGCGCGGTGGGCAGCAGCACCACCACCCGCACGCCGCCGTACGGGGACGGGGTGGAGTGCACGGTGACCCGGAAGCCGTACTGCCGGGCGAGCAGGCCGACCGCGGCCAGGCCCAGCTGCGGGACCTCGCCGATCCGGGAGACCTCCAGCGAGCCCTCGCCGGCCAGCGCGGCGGCGGCCTTGGTGACCGTCACGTCGGTCATGCCGACGCCGCAGTCGTCGATCTCGATCACCGCGCCGTTGTGCACCGGCATCAGCGTGACGTACACCTGCGAGCTGGGCGGCGAGTAGCGGGTGGCGTTGTCCAGCAGTTCGGCCACCGCGTGGATCAGCGCCTCGGCGGCCGCGCCGAGCACCGCGGTGTCCACCCGGCTGTGCACCACCACCCGCTGGAACGGCAGGATCCGGCCCTGGGCGCCGCGGACCACGTCCTCCAGCGGGACGGGCTCGGGCCAGGTCCGGCCGGCCCGGGAGCCGCACAGCACGGCCAGGGTCTGGGCCAGCCGGGCCTGCTGGGCGGCGGCGTGGTCGGCCCGCAGCAGCCCGTCGAGCAGCACCGGGTCGTCGTGGGTGCGCTCCATCTCGTCCAGTCCGGCCTGCTGGTCGTGCGCCATCACCAGGATCCGGCGGGCCACGTTGAGGAAGGCCCGGCGGGTCGCCGCGTTCATCTCCTGCTCGTGCAGGGCGGCCTCGGCGCTCGCCCGGCGGTCGGCCAGTTCGACCTCCAACCGGGCGCGGGCGTCGGCGAGTTCCTGCTCGGTGCCGGCGAGCCGCAGTCGCAGGGCCCGGGTGACGGCACCGAAGCGGGCGGTGGCCGCGAGGGCGAGGAGGGCGAGCAAGGAGACTGCCGCCAAGCACCATTGAGTGGTCGTCACACGCGGAGTTTATGGTGCTGTTACTACTTGCGTATGAACGGTTCCAACTTCTGGTTGTTCAGATCCCGTCGAATTCGGACAGGACGGACAGGATCGGTCCGTTACCGGCCGGTCGCCCGGGGCAGGATCCGGTGCAGCAGGAGCAACGCCACGTCGTCCTGGCGCACTTCACGCTCCGTCACGTTCAGCGTCAGCAGGTCGGCCAGCCGCTCCAGCGCCTCCGGCTGCTCCAGCCGGCCCGCCCCGCCGGCCTCCGCCGCCCACAGCTCCAGCCCGCCCAGCATCCGCTGCACCGACTCGTCGTAGTCCTCGTCCCGGACCTCCACCAGTCCGTCCGTGTAGGCCAGCAGCGTCTCGCCCGGCTCAAGCCGCGCCTCGGCCAGCGGGTAGCGCACCCCGGGCAGCACCCCCAGCGGCGGGCCGCCCGGCAGCTCCAGCTCCGCCGCCCCGGCCGCCCCGATCCGCACCGGCTGCGGGTGCCCGGCCCGGGCCGCCCGCAGCACCCCGGTCGCCGGGTCCAGCACCACGTACAGGCAGGTGGCGAACAGCTCGGTCTCCATCTCGGCCAGCAGCCGGCCGGTGCGCTCCAGCGTCGTCGCCGGATCGTTCCCCTCCGTCGCGTACGCCCACAGCACCGACCGCAGCTGGCCCATCACCGCGGTCGCCTCCGCGTTGTGGCCCTGCACGTCGCCGATCACCAGCCCGACCAGGCCGCCCGGCAGCCGCAGCAGGTCGTACCAGTCGCCGCCGATCTGCATCCCCTCGGTGGACGGCAGGTAGCGCGCCGCCGAGGCGATCCCCGGCAGCACCGGCAGCGAGCGCGGCAGCATCGCCCGCTGCAGCTCGCTGGCCCGCTCGTGGTGCACGTCGTACAGCCGGGCCCGCTCCAGCGACTGCGCCAGGATGCCCGCGAACGCCGAGTACATGGTGCGGTCCTCGCGGCTGAACGACCGCTCGGTGGCGAAGGTGATCAGGCAGGAGCCGACCTGCCGGCCCGACGCCACCAGCGGCAGCACCGTCCAGGCGGCCGGCGCCTCCGGGCCCCGGCGCTCCTGGCCCGGCTCGCTGAACAGCGGCGTGGCCCTGGCCAGCACGTGCTCCATCACCCCGCCCGCCAGGTCGTGCAGCCGGTTCAGCTCCGCCCGGTGCGGGCCGCCGAACACCGCCGGGGAGACCGGCATCAGCCGGCCCTCGTCCACCAGGTCCAGCACCACGCCGGCCGCGCCCAGCGCCGGGCGCGCCACGTCGGTCAGCGCCGTGGTCACCTCGCGCACCGTCACCGCCCGGGACAGCGCCCTGGTCAGCGCCAGCAGCAGCGTGGAGCGCGCCCCCGCCGCCGCGGCGGACACCGAACCGGACGCGGCCGCCGCCTCCGGCCGCCACTCCCGCCCGGTCAGCAGCCCCGCCGTCCGCACCGGCCGCTGGTGCACGTCCAGCATCACCTCGCCGGCCTCGTCCACCCACCGGAGCGAGCCGTCCGGCCGCACCACCCGGTAGGAGACCCGGTACGGGCCGCCGGTGGCCAGCGCCTCCACCAGCGCGGTCTGCACGTCCGGCAGGTCCTCCGGGTGCACCACGTCCGCCAGCTCCGGCGCCTGCCCGGTCGGGCCCGGCGGCCGCAGGCCCACCACCCGGTACGCCTGGGCGTCCCACAGCGTCTCGCCGGTCACCAAGTCCCGCTCGAACGCCCCGGCGCCCGCCGAGCGCACCGCAAGCGAGAGCAACTGGCCGTCCGGGGAGGGGAGTTCCGGGCTCGGGTGGCCCGCGGTCGGATCGGCCGTGTGCACGTGGTGCAGCAGGTGCGCGAGCCGGTGCGCGGCCACGTCGGCGAACGTCTCCAGCAGCTCGACGTCCCGCCGCGGGACGGCCCCGCGGTGGGCCAGCGCGACCGCCAGCGAACCCACCGGGTCCCCGTCCACCACCAGCGGCAGCACCGCCAGCGCGACCAGGCCGGTGCCCAGGCCCGCCGCCGTGTTCGGGTAGTCGGCGCTGGTCTGCTGCGGGCTCAGCAGCACCGGCTCGCGCCGCCGCAGCGCCAGCGCCGCGGGCAGCCCGCCCGCCGGGTCGACCACCCCGTACTTGCGGTGCGCCCACTCGGGCAGTTCGTGCGAGGCGGTCAGCCGGAGCATCCCGCCGTCCAGCAGGTACAGCGCCGAACCCTCGCCGGTGATCCAGGCCGGGCCCTCGGCCAGCAGCGCCGCCAGCAGCTCCGCCGCGCTCGTCGCCCGCAGCAGCGCGCGCACGCACCGCAGTTCGGAGCGGCTGGCGCGACGCGGCGAGCTCTGGTCCATGGGAAGCGCCCGGCCCTTCCGGTCGACGTGCCAGTGCCGACCATCTTATGGACGTACCGGGCAACCGGGCGCTTTCACGACACGTGGTGGATCCGCGACATTCCCGACACCTTGCCAGTGGCGGAACGGCCGGTCACTGCCCGTCGACCTCGCCGTACCCGCGCTGCGGGCGGGCGGCCACCGGCCGCAGCGAGCGCAGCCCGCGCAGCACCGCGGCCCCGTGCCGCAGCGCGGGCGTCCAGCCCTCCGGCCGCGGGCCGGCCGACCGGCCCTCCGACCGCGCGCCGCCGGGCGCGCCGTCCGGTGCCGTCCGGGGTGCCGGAATCAGTCCCGTGCCGGGCTCGGTGTGCTGAGTCGCCTGCGGCATGTCGCTGATCCTCCGTGCTTGTCGGCCCTACCCGTGGAAGGTCTCCACGCGGTATGACTTCCCGACCGGAGGACAGTGTTACGCACCGATGGTGTCGGAATGGTGGGGAGGAGGTTGCGAAAAGGTGTGCACCGGCCGCGACCTGCGCCGTCAGGCCCCCGGCTGCTCGGCGACGGTCTGCGCGAAGTCCTCGTCCAGCGGCAGGTCCGGGGCGGAGACCGCGTCCTTGAGCGGGGCGAGCCCGCCCTGGTGCTCCGGCGCGGCGTGCGCGCTGGGGGCGGTGAGCGAGGCGACCACGCCGACGGCGAGCGAGGCAAAGGCGAGCATGCTGCGCTTCTTCATACCGGGTAGAACGCGGCAGGCCCCCGGGAGGTCACGGGCCCTCGCCGCCCGGCCAGTTGGCCAGCCCCTCGACCAGCACCCCGGTCAGCCGCTCCAGCGTGACGTCCGTACCCTCGGCGAGCTGGAACGCCCCCGCCGTGGTCAACGAGGCGTACCCGTGGGCCGCCGCCCGCAGCGTCCGCGCCGCGTGCACCGCCTCCGAGCCCTCCAGCCCGTAGCCGCGCAGCACCGCGAACAGCACCCCCACCAGCCGCTCGGCCACCGCGTCCAGCTCCGGGCCCGGATCCGGCTCCGGCACCTGCGGCAGCGCCGCGTACCGCCGGGGGTGCGCCAGGGCGTACCCGGCGTAGGCGGCCAGCAGGGCCCGGACGGCCCCCTCCCGGGAGCGGCCCAGGACGGCGGCGGCCAGGTGGTCGGCCAGCTCCCCGATGGTGCGGACGGCGACCAGGCGGCGCAGCTCGGGCAGGCCGCCGGCCACGTGCTTGTACAGCGACGGGGTGGCGACCCCGGCCCTGGCGGCGACGGCGGCCAGGGTCAGCGCGTCGGCCCCGCGCTCGTCGATCAGCTCCAGGGCGTGGTCCACCACGGCGGCGGTGGAGAGTCCGGCGCGGGGCATCAGCGGTCGGTCCCGTTCCGGCCGGCCGGGCCGGCGAGCTCGGCCAGGAAGGGCAGCAGGGCGTCGGCGACGGCCTGCGGGCGGCCGGCCATCGGGTAGTGGCCGGCGCCGGCGATCATCACCTTGCGGCCGCGCAGCGCGGCGGCCTGCCGGTCGGCGACCAGCTCCGGCTGCGGGAAGTCCGGGTCCTTCTCGCCCATCAGCACCAGCGCGGGCACGTCCACCGCCGCGCACCAGCCGACCGGCGCCGAGTCGCCCTCCAGGTAGCCGCGCAGCGCCGCCTTGCGGGCCGGCTCGCGGAGCATCGCGGACAGGCCGGCCCGGTACTCCTCGAAGTCGGCGGGTCGGGCGTCGGCCGGGTAGTAGAACTTCTGCGCCGCGCCCCACAGGCCGGGGAAGGCGCGCACCAGCGGGCCGACCAGGCCGAACAGCGCCTTCTGGAAGCCGTTCAGCGGGAGGTTCTCGATGAACGCGTCGACCAGCACCACCCCGCCGGTCCGCTCGGGGGCGAGCGCGGCGGCCCGCACCACGGTGGCGCCGGTGTACGAGCTGCCGACCAGGACGGCGCCGCGCAGGTCCAGGTGCTCCAGCAGGGCCACCAGGTCGTCCGCGATCGCCGCCGGGCTGTGGTCGGTGAAGCCGGTCGAGGACTCGCCCATGCCGCGCAGGTCCATGGTGACCACCCGGTGCCCGGCGGCGCTCAGCAGCGGGGCGAGGAAGCGGTAGACGGCGCGCTTGTCGAGCATGCCCGGCAGCAGGACGACCGGGGTGCCGGGGCCGGCGGCGTCGTCGTAGGCGATCCGGCCGCCGGTGACGTCGAGGTACTGGGTGGCGGTGCCGAGGGTGCTGTTCATCGCGGGCCTCCTGGGCGGGCGTCGTCCGGCGCTCCGGGCTCCGTGCCCGGCTGCTTCCGATAGCCACAAAGCTAAGGCTAATAGCCTTAGCCGTCAACCCCGGCCGGTCGGCCGCCCGTCGGCGGCGCGCCTCAGATCCCGTCCGCCCGGAACGGGTCGTGCTCGGAGAGCAGCTTCTCCAGCCGGGCCTGGTCGACCCGGCTGGTGATCGCGCCCTCCTCCTGGCGGTCCCGGATCACCTTGGCCAGCGTGAACGCGGAGGTGATCTCGTAGAGCAGGCCGACGGCGAGGAAGGCGCGCATCCACGCGCTGACCGGGAGGTAGGCGATCCCCAGGGCCAGGGCGACGGACGCGAACGCGAAGGACGCGACGGCCTGCAGGTAGTAGGCGGACGTGGTGCGGCGGGGCACGGGAGCAGTCATGGGCCCAGGGTCCCGCCGGGTCGCGGGCGGGTCGTGAGTACGGATACTCAACCGCTCCGTCACGGTCCGTCATGTCCGAATCCGGGCGGATCGACGAACCATCACAAATCGCCCATAGGGCGTCAGGAAAGTTTCACTGCACCTGGGAAGGCGCTTGGAATCATGGGGTCCATAGGATTAACGTTTGATAACGCAGCGCGGTCGGCAACGCCGTAACCATGCGGCACCGTGCGCCACGCCTAATCCATCCGGTCCTGCCCCGCAGCAGGGCCTGGAGCCGGGGAACCACGTTCCACCGGGGTGAATCGGGACGGCCCTGGGCCCGACCGTAGGAGACCTTCCACCTCCGAACCCGTCAGCTAACCCGGTCGGCGGCAGGGAAGGAAGGAGCGCGCCCCCGTGGCGTCGACCTACACCGAGAGCACCGGCACCCAGCTGCTCGACCACCCGGTCGAGGCCGAGCCCGTCCGGCACCGGCTCCCCCGCCAGGCCCGCACCGGCGCGCCCCTGCTGGGCGTCACCGCGATGACCGCCGCGCTCGGCGCCACCGGTCTCGCCGCCGCTCCCGCCCAGGCCGCCCCCGCGCCCGCCCCGGCCCCCGTCACCGCCGCCGACGAAGCCTCCGACGGCCTGCTCGCCGCCGACCCCGGACTCGCCCTCGCCGCCCGCATCCTGCAGCAGGCCGACGGGCAGCGCACCGGCGCCGAGGAGTCCGCCCGGCTCGCCGCCGCGCAGGAGGCCGAGGCCAAGCGCGCCGACCGGCAGGCCGAGGCGGCCGCGACGACCGATGCGGCCGAGGTGACCGGCACGGCCGCAGTGACCGGTACGACCGCAGTGACCGGCACGGCCGCGGCGGCCACCGTCGACCGCTCCGCGCCCGCCCTCCCGCTGACCGGCTACCGGCTGGGCGACGGGTTCTCCCAGGCCGGCCTGCACTGGGCGCACCTGCACAACGGGCTGGACTTCACCGCCCGCACCGGCACCCCCGTCACCGCCGTCACCTCGGGCACCGTCACCGCCGCGGGCTGGTCCGGGACGTACGGCTACCGGGTCATCCAGACCCTCCCCGACGGCACCGAGCTCTGGTACTGCCACCTCTCCCGGATCACCGCCGCCCCCGGCGAGGCCGGCCCCGGCGCCCTCCTCGGCGCCGTCGGCGCCACCGGCAGCGCCACCACCCCGCACCTCCACCTGGAGGTCCGCCTCGCCGACGGCTCCCCGGTCGACCCGCTGCCCTGGCTCCGCCACCTCGGCCTCCAGCCGTAGCCTTCAGCTGTAGCCGGCGGCCGCGACCGGCGGCCGCGACCGGCGGCCGCGGCCGCCCCGGGTCTCGCGACCGCCCCGGTCCCGCGGACGCCCGGCCCCGTACCCGTCCTCAGCTCGCCTGGCCGGTCGGCATCACGGTGACCTGCTGGAGGTTGACCCGCGGCGGCAGCGCGGCCAGGAAGCCGACCGTCCTGGCGATGTCGCCGGGGGTGAGCCACTCCATCGCCTCCTTGGAGCCCTCCAGCCAGTCGAGCGCGCCCCGGTCCGTCACGTGCGACTGGAGCTCGGTGCCGACGATGCCGGGCTCGATCGCCGAGACGCGGACGCGCTTCGGGCCGAGCTCGGCCCGCAGGTGGACCGACAGGTGGGTGACGTACGCCTTGGTCGCGGAGTAGACGGCGAAGGTCGGGAAGATGTTCCGCGCCGCGATCGACGAGGTGTTGACCAGGTCGGCGACGCCGCGCTCGGCCGCGGCCGCGACCAGCTGCGGGGTGAACGCGCCGACGACGTTCATCAGGCCGGAGACGTTGAGGTCGATCTGCCGCTGCCACTGGTCGACGGCCAACTCCTCGACCGGCGCCGGGAGCATCACCCCCGCGTTGTTGAACAGCAGGTCCGCGCCGCCCAGTTCGGCGGCGACCCGGTCGGCGGCGGCCCGCACCGAGACCGGGTCGGTGACGTCCGCGGCGATCGCCAGGGCGGTGCCGCCGGCCCGCTCGATCCGGTCGGCCAGCGCGGACAGCCGCTCGGCGCGGCGGGCCAGCACGACGACGCGGGCGCCGAGCCCGGCGAGCTCCTCGGCGGTGGCCTCGCCGATGCCGCTGGAGGCGCCGGTGATCACGGCGGTGCGGCCGGCGAGGGGCAGGGCGGCGGGGCCGGTGAGGGGACCGGCGAGGGGCAGGGCGGCGGACGTGGTGTGCGTGGACGAGGCGTGCGTGGGCATGGGTGTGCCTTCCTTGTGGGACACGGGAGTCGTGGCACCGGGAGAGCCCCGGGCACAGCTCCAGCAGACCAGCCCGGCGGCCCCCCGGGCGGCCCCGAGCGGACCCTGCGCCGACTGGTACCGGCAGGGCCACCCTCGCCCCGCCGGCGCACCGGCCGGGCCTGCACACTTGGTGCATGGACCGCAGCAGGGAAATCGCCGACTTCCTCCGCACCCGGCGCGCCGCGCTCGACCCCGGGACGACGGGCCTGCCCGCCGACGGCCGGGTGCGGCGGGTGCCCGGCCTGCGCCGCGACGAGGTGGCCCGGCTGGCGGGCGTCAGCACCGAGTACTACACGCGCCTGGAACAGGGCCGGGCCGGGAACCCGTCCACCGAGGTGGTCCAGGCGCTGGCCCGGGCCCTGCGGCTCGACCCCTCGGAGCGCGAACACCTCGCCGACCTGCTGCTCCCCGCCCCGCACACGGTCCGGCGCGCCCCGGAGCGGCCGCAGCGGGTCAGGCCCGGACTGCACCTGATGCTGGAGACCCTGGCGCACGTCCCGGCGTTCGTCCTCGGCCGGCGCACCGACGTGCTGGCCGCCAACCGCCTTGCCCGGGAGGTCCTCACCGACTTCGAGGCGCTCCCGGCCACCCGCCGCAACATGGCCCGCTACTACCTGCTGGACCCGCAGGCCCGCGAGCGGGTCGGCGACTGGGAGACGATCGCCGCCGAGACCGTGGCCATGCTCCGGCTGGAGGCCGGCCGGCACCCCGAGGACCGCCGGCTCGCCGAGCTGATCGGCGAACTTACCCTGCGCTGCCCGGAGTTCACCACCTGGTGGAACGACCACCGGGTGCTCCGCCGCACCCACGGCGCCAAGCACTACGTCCACCCCCTGGTCGGCGAGCTGCACTTCTCCTACGAGTCCTTCCAGGCCCCGGGCGATCCGGACCAGACCCTGTGCGTCTACTCCGTGGAGCCCGGCTCGCCCACCGCCGACGCCCTGCGCCTGCTGGCCGGCTGGAGCGCCCCCGTCGCGACCTGAGGCAGCACTGCCTGACGCCGCAGCGCCTGACGCGGTGCCATCTGATGCCGTACCCCGTGCGCGACGCCGCCCGGCCTCACACCGACCGCTGCCGCCGCGGCATGCCGCGGCCGAACGCGGCCAGGGCGAACAGCAGGCCGCCCGCGAGGAAGAACGGCTCGTACAGGAAGGTCGCGAAGCGGGCCATCGCGTCCAGCTCCGCGGCCGACCTCCGGCCGAGGGCCAGGGCCGCCCAGTCCGGCACCGACGGGGCGGCGTGCACCACCAGCAGCAGGGCGGTGGCCCGGGCGGCGAGCAGCAGGCGGCGCTCCGGTATTCGGGCGCCCGGGGGACGGGCCAGGGCCAGGGCCATCGCGGTCGCCACCGCGCAGAGCGGGACCGCGGCGACGTCGACGACCAGCAGCGGGGTGTTGTCCAGGACGGACAGGCCGTCGGGCAGCCCGACCCGGCCGCCCAGCAGCCAGTACAGGTGGACCAGCGCGAACAGGGCGGCCCAGGCCGCGGCGGCATGGGCAGCACGGCCGGCCCAGGTGGTGCGGTCGGCACGGGCGGCACGGGCGGCACGGGCGGCACGGGCGGTGCCGGTGGCGCGGGCGGGGAGCGGCGAGCGGGTCATGCTGTAAGCCTGCCCCGGTGCGCCGCCGCGGGGATCCTCCGTGCGGCCACGACTGACGGCCCGTCAGGATGACCGGTGGGTCGTCCGAACGGACGACCCCGCCCCCCGGGACCCTCAGTACTCCTCGGGGGCCAGGTCGGGGAACTCCTCCAGGAGCAGCCGCGGCAGCCCCGGGACGGTCCACTCCCCGCACAGGTCGATCGCGGCCTGCGCCACCGCCTCCTCGAACTCCTCGAAGGCGCCGGAGAGCTCGACGGGCATCGGCAGCCCGCGGGCGGACCGCTCGGCCAGGTTGCGGTAGCTGCGCCGCATCAGGCCCTGCTCCAGCAGCCGCCGCGCGCCGTCGGTGGAGACCCCGATCAGCAGCGGGCGGCCCGGCTGGTCCCAGTTGCCGTCCCCGTCCAGGCCGGGCACCCGGTCGAAGGCGGCGAACCGCTCCTCCGCCGGCAGCTCCCGGAACGCCTCCAGCCACTCCCGCACCGCGTCCGGGTCGCCGGTCGGCACCCCGTCCGCCCGCAGCAGCAGCGCGTACAGCCGGGGCCAGGTCACCAGGTCGGAGCGGCGCAGCAGGGAGAGCAGCACCTCGCCCTGCCAGTCCGCCTCCGCCCGGAGCTTCTCCGCCCGCTTGGCGTTCAGCCGCCGGGCCGCCCGCTGCCACTCGATCAGCAGCCGCACCGCCGCCGGGTACCCGGCCGGGTCGACGTCCGGCTGCACGTACAGGTGCAGCTGCTCGTACAGCAGGTGCTCCAGCACCGGGGAGGACAGCTCGGGCACGCCGTCGTGCAGCCGGGCCCCGCCCAGCTCCAGCAGCGTCAGCACCGTCCGCACCACCGGTTCGGGCACCGGGTCGAACCCCTCCGCGACCGCCCAGTCCAGCAGGTCGGCGGCGCGGGTACGGGGCAGCAGGTGCAGGTCTTCGTCGTCCACCCCGGTACGGTAGCCGGTCCCGGACGGCCGCCCGGTAGGGTCGGCGGCCATGGAGACCCTCCGGCTGACCGGACCCAGGCTCACCCTGCGGGAGTACCGGCACACCCCGGAGGAGGTGGCCGCGCTGCACGCCGTGCACGGCGACCCGGAGACCGTCCGCCACCTGCCGTTCGGCGTCCGGGACTTCGAGGACTGCGCCGACCAGGTCGAGCTGTACCTGGAGGCGGCCCAGGAGGAGCCCCGCACGCACTACCGGCTGGCCGTCGACGACCCGGCGGGGGAGCCGATCGGCCAGGCCGCGCTCACCCGCGAGGGCGGGCACGCCGCCGAACTCGGCTGCGTCCTGCGCCGCGACAGCTGGGGCGCGGGGTACGGTGCCGAGGTCACCGCACTGCTGTGCGTGCTCGGCTTCGACCGCCTCGGCCTGCACCGGCTGGCCGCCCGCTGCGACCCCGGGCAGACCGCCTCGATCCGGGTGCTGACCCGGGCGGGCTTCCGGTACGAGGGCCGGATCCGGGCCGACTCCCACCGGGACGGCGCCTGGCACGACGCGCTCCAGTACTCGCTGCTCGCCCCCGAGTGGAGCGGCCCGCCCTGGCGCGCGGAGGCCGGGCACTGAGCCTGGCTCCAGGTCGACCGGGGGGTTAACCCCACCACGGACTCGGCAGCAGGCGTCATTACGCCAGGTGGGGTCGGAGCGGCAGATTGGTACTCGTGCCCGGCACCGCCGACCGGCGGGGCCGCCCGACGAACCGAAGGACCGCGGATGTCCACCGCTGAGTACCCCGCCAGCCACCTCGACCGACCCGGGTTCTGGCGCGCCCCGTTCGCCCGGCAGAGCTTCCGGGAGCTCGGCTACGCGCTCACCAGCCTGCCGGTGGCCGTGTTCGGCTTCACCCTCGTCGTCACGCTGTTCAGCCTCGGCCTCGGCCTCGCCGTCACCGTCATCGGCCTGCCCGTCCTCGGCCTGCTGCTGGCCGTCGCCCGCGGCCTCGGCGCCGCCGAGCGGGGGCGCCTGCGCACCATGCTCGACGAGGAGATGCCCGCCCCGCCCCCGGTGGTGGTCACCCGCGAGGGCTTCTGGGGCGGGATCACCGCCCGGCTGGCCGACCAGGCCGGCTGGAAGGCCGCGCTGCACCAGTTCGTGATGCTGCCCTGGGCGATCTTCAGCTTCGCGGTCTCCACCGTCTTCTTCACGCTCGGCTGGTCGCTCGCCCTCTTCCCCGTCTACCAGTGGGTGTTCCGCCGGTACACCTCCTGGGGCGGCTACCGGGTCGCCGACTGGACCGGCTCGGACGGCGCCCACCACGTCTACGAGATCACCTCGGCCTGGCAGATCGCCGGCGTCTGCCTGCTCGGCCTGGTCATCCTGTTCCTCACCCCGCAGCTGATCCGCGGCCTCAACTCCCTCAACCGCTTTACCGCCCGCGCCCTGCTCTCCGCCGACAACTGACCTGCGGACAGGAGCGGACAGGAGGAGCCGGGAACGGCCGGGAACGGTTGGAAGCGGCCGGGAACGGATGATCGGCTGGACGTGCGACACCCCCGGGCCCGTGGTCGGATGACCACGGGCCCGGGCCGCACCCCGGGCCCGCCGAACGCCCGGAGGCCCGCATGCGTCCGACCGCCCCGCCCAGGCCCGCGGCCGCCCCGTCCGGGCCCGCGGCCGCCCCGTCCGGGCCCGCGGCCGC
>NZ_JBHUWH010000045.1:0-28439 GCF_042670125.1 Kitasatospora sp. NPDC057198
CCCCCGTGCTGTGGGGGCGGGCCCTTCCGCCTGCGGTTCCGTGCGGGAGCTAGAGCACCAGCAGGTTCACGATCCCGTACATCGCGGCGGCCACGATCGCCGCCGCCGGCATGGTGATGAACCAGCCCATCACGATGTTCTTCGCCACCCCCCAGCGGACCGCGCGGACCCGCTTGGTGGCGCCCACGCCCATGATCGCCGAGGTGATCACGTGGGTGGTGGAGATCGGCGCCGCGTAGACGAACGAGGTGACGTACATGACCGCGGAGGCGGTGGCCTCGGCGGCGAAGCCCTGCGGCGGGTCCAGCTCGATGATCTTCCGGCCGAGGGTGCGCATGATCCGCCAGCCGCCCGCGTAGGTGCCCAGCGAGAGCATCGTGGCGCAGGAGATCTTCACCCAGATCGGGATGCCGGTGCCGGAGTGGTGGCCGGAGATGGTCAGCGCCATCACCACGATGCCCATGGTCTTCTGCGCGTCCTGCAGGCCGTGCGCCAGCGCCATCGCGGCCGCCGAGGCGGTCTGCGCGACCCGGAAGTTGCGCTTGGCCCGGTGCGGGTTGGCCCGCCGGAAGATCCACAGGATCGCCAGCATCACCAGGAAGCCGCCGACCAGGCCGACCACCGGCGAGACGATCATCGGAACGATGATCTTCTCGACCACGCCGTGCCAGACCACCCCGATGCCGCCCGCCAGCGCCGCGCCCACCATGCCGCCGAACAGCGCGTGCGAGGAGGAGGACGGCAGGCCGAAGTACCAGGTCACCAGGTTCCAGGTGATCGCCCCGACCAGGGCCGCGAACATGATCGCCATGCCCTTGCTGCCGGTCGGGGTCTCGATGATCCCCTCGGAGACGGTCTTCGCCACCCCGCTGCCGAGGAAGGCGCCCGCCAGGTTCATCACCGCGGCCATCGCCAGCGCCGCCCGGGGCGTCAGCGCCCGGGTGGAGACCGAGGTGGCGATCGCGTTGGCGGAGTCGTGGAAGCCGTTGGTGTACGTGAAGAAGAAAGCGACGCCGATGACGACGATCAGTGCTGCCATGTCCACGGAGGTCAGGACTCCTTGACGGCGATGGTCTCCACCGTGTTGGCCACGTGCTCGAACGCGTCGGCGGCCTCTTCGAGGACGTCCACGACCTGCTTGAGCTTCAGCACCTCGATCGCCTCGTACTGGCCGGAGAACAGGTGGGCCAGCAGCTTGCGGTGGATCTGGTCCGCCTGGTTCTCCAGCCGGTTGACCTCGATCCAGTACTCGGTGAGGTTCGACATCGACCGCAGGTTGGGCATCGCCTCGGCGGTCAGTTCGGCCGCCCGGGCCAGCACCTCGATCTGCTGCTCGATGCCCTTCGGGAGGGTCTCGATGTCGTACAGGACGACCAGGTCGACGGCCTCCTCCATGAAGTCCATGATGTCGTCCAGCGAGGAGGCCAGGTTGTAGATGTCCTCCCGGTCGAACGGGGTGATGAACGAGGAGTTCAGCTGGTGGAAGATCGCATGGGTGGTGTCGTCCCCCGCGTGCTCGGCGGCGCGCATGCGCTCGACGATCTCCGCGCGGGCTGACACGTCAGAGCCCAGTAGTTCCAGCAGGAGCTTCGATCCGACGACCAGGTTCTCCGCTGCTGCGGCGAACATGTCGTAGAAGCTCGTCTCCTTCGGGGTCAGGCTAAAACGCACGGAAATCTCCGATGTGCGGGGTCGGTACTTGACGATGCTAGGCGCACGCGCCCCACTGGTGGACACGGGGTTGCCGACGCGCGCCCTAAGTGTGTCCCACGACACGCCGGTTTGCTCCCGCTCTGCACGGGGATCTCTGTCCTGACGCCCGGACGGCGGAACACCAGGCCGGTGCCGCGTGTTGGACAGGGGGCACCTCCCGGCCGGGGGCCGGGGGCGGGCCGAGCACGAGACCAAGAGGGCGGACCGGATGACCACCATCGACACCCCGAGCACCGACACCGCGCCGGCGGCCTGCCACGGCACGGCCGCGGCCGCCGGGCCGCACGGCTACAGCGGCGAGAAGGAGGCGCACCTCAAGCGGCTGCGCCGGATCGAAGGTCAGATCCGCGGCCTCCAGCGGATGGTCGACGAGGACGTCTACTGCATCGACATCCTCACCCAGGTGTCCGCCTCCACCAAGGCCCTGCAGTCCTTCGCGCTCTCCCTGCTCGAGGAGCACCTGCGGCACTGCGTCGCCGCCGCGGCCGCCGCGGAGGACGGCGGCGAGGAGCTGAACGCCAAGGTCGCCGAGGCCAGCGCCGCCATCGCCCGGCTGCTGCGCACCTGAACCGCCCGGCCCGACCGGCCCGCCCGGCCCGACCGGCCCCGTCACCGGCGCGGGGCGTTGACGGCGGGTCAGTCCTCCGGCCGGTCCGGTTCGCGGCGGGCCAGCAGCACCTCGTCGATCTGCTCGGCGGCCAGCCGCTCCGCCCGGCTGGCCGAGGCGGCGATCATCAGCTCGCCGGTCAGGTCGATCTCGTCCAGCGCGGTTCTGTCGTGGCCGCCGGTGCCGCTCTCGCCGGATGCCATGGCCTCCACCCCTTCCGCGCCCCGTTCGCCGCACCGCTCGTCCGCCCCGTACCAGCGTAGGGAGCGGCGGGCCGGGCCACATGGCACGGACGGGCCATCTCTGCCGCCCGAAACGGGTGGGCCCGGCATCGCGGGTCACTTCGGCGAGGCGCCGGCCTTCATCGAGTAGATGTCGGTGGCGGCGGGCTCGGCGGCCTCCACCGGCCGGCCGAAGTCGGCGAGCGACAGCGTGGAGACCACCGCGACCTGGTCCTTCTGCTCGGTGGACCCGGCCACCCCGGCGAAGGCGAAGTGCTCCACCACCTTGTGCAGCCGGCCCTGGCCGTCCAGCCAGACCTCGTACGGGACCGCCTTGGCGGTGAAGGTCTGGGCGGCCATCCGCAGCCCGTCCGCCCCGCGGCCGCCGGTCGCGTCGGCGGCCTTCGCCAGGTCCAGGGTGCCCTTGTAGTGCTTGAGCTCCACGCCGTCCACCGGCTCGGTACCGACCAGCTCGGCGGACTGCGCGCCGCGCAGCGCGCCCGCGGCGGTGGCCGGGTCGGTGGCGCCGGAGCTCACCAGGTTGCCGTCCGGGAGCTGGCGCACGTCCAGCTTGACCCACTTGCCCTCGGGGATCTTCGCGCCGCTGTTCTGCAGGTAGACCGTGCCGGGCAGTACCACCTCGGTGATCTTCCCGGTGGTGGCGGCGCCGGGCGGGACGTCGATCTCCAGCCGGCCGATCCGCTTCACGTAGTCGTAGCCGCCGGTGCCGTGGAAGACCGCCTTCTTGTCGGCGGACTCGGTGATCAGCTCGGTGACCGCCCGCACCGAACCCGTCCGGCCGGTGATGTCGGCGGCCGAGCGGACGGCCGTCAGCGGGTCCGCCGACAGTTGGTCGGCGGAGACCGACGGGCCGTTGCCGCCGCCGGTGCAGGCCGACAGCGCGGCGACGAGCAGGGCCGCGGCGGCGGCGCGGTTGAGCATCTTCACTTCTTCGACAACCCCCTCGGGCCCCGGACGACCCGGCAGGCGACCACCCCGGATGGGCGGAGCGCTCGCCAGGCAAACGAGCCGGGGCCGCGAAGGTTACGCGGATGTTCACCGACCGGACGGGAACGGTGCGCCGCGGCGCCGGGATACGGTGAAGGACGTGGCAGATCAGCGCCGGGTGGCACCCGGCGGGGCATTACGGACCGATCACCCGGACGAGCACCGGGTGGAGGTGGTGGAGCGCGGCTCGTTCAGCTTCGCGCAGTGCGGCTGCGGCTGGTTCGCCCCCGGGCGGCGCTCCCGGGACAAGTCCCGGCGGGACGCCGCGGGGCACCTCGCGGAGACCGGCGCCGGCACCGGGGCCGACGCCGAAGTCGCCTGACCCTTCAGTCCTTCAGCTCTTCAGGCCCTTCAGCTCTTCCGGCTTCTCGGTGCGGCTCAGGCCGCCAGGTCCGACTCGCGGTCCCGGTCCCGGTCGCGGTCCCGGCCCCGGGGCGGCCCGTCGTGGCCCCGGCGGCGGCCGGAGCGGCGGCCCGCGGGCGCCGCCGGGCGGCCGTCGGCGGCACCGGCGGAGCGGGCCACCACCAGCGGGCGCAGCGCGGTGCGCGACAGCGCGTGGCACAGCGGCACCAGGACGGCCATCGCGATCGGGGCGAGCAGCAGCACCACGGCGGTGGCCAGCGCGTAGCCGCCGATCACGTCGGTCGGGTAGTGCACGCCGACGAACAGCCGGCAGAAGCCCTGCAGCAGGGCGAGCGCCCCGGCGGCCAGGCCGAGCCTGCGGTTGACCAGGAACAGCGCGACGGCGATGCCCATGGACATCGCCGAGTGGTCGCTGACGAAGGAGAGGGTGTCCTCCTTGCCCGGCACCAGGACGTCCAGCTCCGGGTGGCTGACGAACGGCCGCGGCCGGTTCACCAGCCGGGAGATCGGCAGGTTGGCGAGTTCGGCGATGGCGACGGCCAGCGGCGCCCACAGCACGCCGGCCACCGCGACCGGGGCGTCCGGGCGGCGGCGGGCGAGCAGCCAGCCGGCCAGGCCGAGCGCGGCCAGGCCGAACAGGATGCCGTACTCGGCGGTCCAGGCGACCAGCGAGTCCAGCCAGCCGGGGGCATCGGCGGCCAGGCCGTTGACGGCCTTGAGCAGGCCGAGGTCGGGGTCGCCCGAACCGGTTCCGGCGTCGGCGAGCAGCGTCGGCACGCCGCACCTCCCTGTCGGCTCTCCGCAGTGGTCCCAGATCGTGGTGCTTCCGGGTGCGGACGACCGGCAGCCTCCTGAGTCAACGCGATCAAGGCCGCCGCGGTTTCCTTCGAAACACACCGTTATGCAAAATTGACTCACCGTCCACGGGGCGTGCACATGCCGGGCGGTCAGCTCGTCCTCGGGGCCTCGCTCTTCGTGATGGTGCCGTCGTTCGGGTTCCGGTTGGGCAGCGCGGCGGCGCCGTCCGGGGTGACCCGGGTCGCCCCGATGTAGTCCTTCTGGTCGATGGTGTCGTAGCGGACCTTGGCCCCGGTGTGCGGCGCGTCGATCATGTACCCGCCGCCGACGTAGATGCCGACGTGGTGGATGGTGCGCGGGTCCTCCAGGTCGTTGGCGAAGAACACCAGGTCGCCGGGCCGGAGTTGGTCCCGGGACGGGTGCTCCCCGGCGTACCACTGGTCGTTGGCCACCCGGGGCAGCTCGATGCCGACGCTGTGGTACGCGGCCTGGGTCAGGCCGGAGCAGTCGAACCGACCGTCCTCCCAGCTCTGCCCGGTGCCGCCCCACAGGTAGTCGGTGCCCAGCTTGCCCTGCGCGAACCAGATCGCCCCCGCCGCCGCCTGGGACAGCGCCAGCCGCCCGCCCTGGGCGGCCGGCGCGGTGAAGGACTTCGCCAGCGCCTGGATGCTGCGCACGTACCCCTGGGTCTCCTTGTACGGCGGGATCCCGTTGTGCTCGATCACCGCGTACGGACCGGCGTTGTACGCCGCCAGCATGTTGGACTGCCTGTCGCCGGGGACCTTCGCCACGTCCCGGGCCAGCGCGCAGTCGTAGGTGGCGGCGGAGGCGATCGCGTCGTAGGCGTTCCAGATGTCCCGCTTGCCGTCGCCGTCGCCGTCCGTGCCGTACGTGGCCCAGGTCGCCTCCAGGAACTGCGCCATCCCGTACGCCTTCGCGGGGCTCCGCGCCGCCGGGTCGAACCCGCTCTCCTGGTAGAGCTGCGCGGCCAGCATCGGCGCGGAGATCTCCGGGCAGAGCCCGCCCCACTTCTGGATGTGCGGCCGGTACGCGGCCGGCACCGTCCCGCCGGACAGCCCGAGGGGGGCGGAGGACCGCTCCGGGACCCCGCTCGCCGCGTACGTCCCGAGCGTCACGACGCCCACGAAACCGATCCCGAGCACCACTGCCGCGGCGCCCGCCGCCCGAGCTTTCCGGAGCACCATCCAGCACCATCCCGACGGAACGTCAGCGGCCATGTCCTGTTGCGCAATTGCCCGGTGCAATCATCACAGATACCAGGAGCGGGAAGTATCCTTGAGGCACCGGACATCCTGGCGGAGGCGTTCGGCCAGCCACGAGCGATCCGCGAGAAACAGCCAAGTCGACATCAGATCTGGCCAAGAACAGGCCCCGCCCCTTCGCTCGACCGTGGTCCGGGGCCTTGAATTTTCCTGATCGGGCGGTGAGATGGGATGGACCTGAACGTGGACAGCACAGTGATCCGGTACCTGGCGGAGGACCCGCCGAAGAAGGCCAACATCGACACCATCATCGGCGGGATCGCCCCCGACTGGGGCCCGTTCGCCTCCCTCGGCTCCTCGGCCCGGGTCATGGTGCAGGTCGTGATGGCCGTCGCGATCCTGATCTGCCTCGGCATCGCCATCTGGGGCGCCGCCAAGCAGCGGATCGGCGCCACCGCGATGCGCGACACCTTCAGCGCCGAACAGGGCAAGGGGCTGATCGTCGCCGGCCTGACCGGCGTGTTCATCATCGGTTCGCTCGGCACCCTGTTCACCATTGTGTACGGCATGGCCATCTGACGATCGGACAACTCGCCCCCGGGCGCCGTTGATCCACACCGCCGCACCGCACCGCCGCACCCCGTCCCCCCGCCGAGCACCCGTCACGCCGCCGCGCGCGCCCCGCGCGGCGGCGCCCCACCAGGAGGGCCCCCGTGCCGTTGTCCGACGACCAGCCGCACACCCGTACGCGGCTACCGGTCGCCGAACAGACCGCCCACGTGACCGGACGCCAGGCCAGGCCGCTGCGCACCCTCCTGACCATCCTCGGCATCGTCACCCTGCTGGTCGTCGCCGTCTCCATCGCCAACCGCGACAAACCCGCGGCCGGCCGGGCCGGCACCGGCACCTCCGGCGACCGCGCCACCGCCGCGGCCGCCTCCCCCGACCACACCGCCGCCAGCGGCCAGCAGCCCGTCACCACCACCTCCAACGGCATCGGCACCGGCTACCCGCACACCGACCAGGGCGCGCAGTCCGCCGCCGCCAACTACGCGGTGGCCCTCGGCTCCGCCGACATGTTCCGCGCCGACAGCCGCCGCACCGTCCTCACCACCGTCGCCGACCCCACCGCCGTCCCCGCCCTCCAGGCCCGCCTGGACCAGGCGTTCACGCCGGAGACGAACGCGCACTACGGGCTCGACGCGGAGGGGAGGGCGCCGAAGAACCTGACGTTCATCAGCCGCACCATCCCGATCGGCACCGGGCTGGCGAACTACTCGGACACCGGGACGAAGGTGGAGGTGTGGTGCAACTCGCTGATCGGGATGACCGGCAAGGCATCCGAGGTCCCGGTCACCGAGAACTGGTACACACTCGGCATCACGATGCGCTGGACCGGCAGCGACTGGAAGATCATCGACTACAGCCGGAAGGCAGGCCCGGCACCGTTGCCCGCTGACCAACAGGCCGCGACCTCGGAGGAGATCACGGGTGCCGTCCAGCAGTTCGGAGGTTTCCGCTATGCGCGCTGACGGAGCCGGCAGAGGACTCGGCCGTCGCGTCGCGGTCCTGGCCGGAGCGACCGCCTCGCTCCAGTTGGCGCTCCTCGCGGTGGTCCGGGCGGCCGCCGCCGCGCCCTCGCCCACCCCCCAGCCCTCCTGCACGGTGGACGTGCCGGTACCCGGCGCCGACAAGCTGTGCGCCCCCGACGGGGCCACCGTGATCCCCGGGACGGACGCCGTCTCCGGGGTCACGGACCCGCTGGGGTCGTTGGCGAAGGGGTGCGCGCAGGCGGCGGCGTGGGTGGTGCGGCAGCTGTCGGGGGCGATCGACGGGACGACGAAGGTCGACTTCACGAACGCGGCGTTCCTGCAGCAGTACGCGGTGGTGTTCGCGGTCTCGACGGTGATCACGCTGGTGCTGTGGCTGCTGGCGGTGACCAAGCGGGCGGTGCGCGGCGCGGCGCTGGGGCAGGCGTTCGGCGAGGCGGTCGGGTACCTGTGGCTGACGGTGATCGCCTCGGCGTTCACGCCGCTGATCCTGTACACGGTGGTGACGGTCACCGACGGGATGACGGACGCGATCGCGTCGGGGACGAAGTCGGACACCGGCACGTACCTGGGCGGCTTCGCGGACACCCTGGAGAAGGGCAGCATGGGCGGTGGCCCGCTGATCCTGATCCTGGTGTCGCTGGTGGCGGTGCTGGCCGCGGCGGTGCTGTGGGTGGAGCTGGTGATCCGGGCGGCGATGCTGTACGTGGGCGCGCTGCTGGGGACGGCGGTGTACGCGGGGCTGGTGGACAAGCAGATGTGGAAGCACGTCCGCCGGTGGGCCGCGATGATGCTGGCGGTGGACCTGGCGAAGCCGATCGTGGTGATCATCCTGGGGCTGGCGGGCGCGGTGGCGACCGGCGCGGGGGCGGACGACGACTTCGGACGGGTGCTGGCGGGGCTGGCGATCCTGTTCCTGTCGATCTTCGCGAGCGCGGCGGTGTACCGGTTCGTGCCGGGCTTCGGCGACGAGCTGATGGCGATGCGGCGGGCGCGGGCGAGCGCGGTGCAGGCCGGCAGCGCGATGATCAACGGCCCGGCGAACTTCGTGAAGCAGGGCATCTCGACGCACGGTTCGCGCGGCGGCGCGGAGGGCGGCGGCGGTGGCGGCGCCCCGGCCGGCGGCGGCGGGGCGGGCGCGGGCATCGCGGCGCACGCCTCCCGGCCGGCGAACCCGGTGCGTCCGGCGGCGCCGCCCGCGCAGGCCCAGGTCCAGTCTCCGGTCAACAACCCGAAGGGAGGGTGACGGGTAGATGAGCAGCGACCAGCTCGGCCAGTACGGCACCCAGTACGCCCAGCCGTATGCCCATCAGCGCCGCAGTTACCTGATCGGCAAGGCGCGGCCGAACGCGCCGATCGGGCGCAACCGGGAGAACGGCGAGATCGTGCTGATCATTGCCGGCGCCGGCGCGGGCATGGTGTGGGGGCTGATCCCGAGTCTGCTGCCGCTGCGGATCGCGGGCCTGGTGGGCTTCCCGCTGCTGGCGATCATGGCGGTGTACGTGCCGTACCGGCGGCGGACGTTCTACAAGTGGGTGGAGATCAACCGGACGTTCCGGCGGACGGTGCGCAGCGGCCGGGCGGTGTGGAAGCCGGACGTGCACGAGGCGGGGACGCGGCTGGACGGGCGCGAGGTGGAGGTCGGCCCGCCGCCGGGGGTGGGGCGGCTGCGCTGGCTGACCGCGCCGTTCGGGCCGGACGAGGTCGCGGTGCTGATGCACCTGGAGCGCCGGACGGTGACCGCGGCGATCGAGATCGAGGGCCCGGGGGTGGGCCTGCGCGACTCGGAGGACCAGGAGGCGCTGGTCGACCGGTTCGGCACGCTGCTCAAGCACGTGGCCAACGGCGACGGCTTCGTGACCCGGCTGCAGATCCTGGCCCGCACCCTGCCGGCCGACCCGGACGCGCACGCCAAGGACGTGGAGCGGCGCGGCGACCACGCGGCGCCGCGCTGGCTGCAGGAGAGCTACGACCAGCTGCAGTCGATGGTGTCGACCTCCTCGGAGCAGCACCGGGCGTACCTGGTGGCGTGCATGCACTACACCCGTGACCTGGCGGCGGAGGCGCACGCGATGGGGCGCACCGCGTACGGGCGGGGCGAGGCGAAGCGGGACCGCAGCGACGACGGCCTGGCGACCGTGATGGCGCGCGAACTGACCGACATCTGCGCGCGGTTGGCGGAGGCGGACATCCGGGTGCGGCAGCCGCTGGGGCAGGCCCGGCTGGCGTCGCTGATCCACTCGATGTACGACCCGGACCACCCGATCGACCACATCCAGGCGATGAGCCGGCGCAACGCCTGGCCGGCCGAGCTGGACGCCACGCACCCGCAGTTCCTGCAGGCGAAGACCCGGGAGGCGGCGACCCGGGAGCCGTGGTGCCACGCCACCGCGTGGATCAAGGAGTGGCCGCTGACCCCGGTCGGGGTGAACTTCCTGGCGCCGCTGCTGGTGCACACGCCGGACGTGATCCGGACGGTCGCGGTGACCATGGACCTGGAGCCGACCGACGTGGCGATCGAGCGGATGCTGACCGAGAAGACCAACGACGAGGCGGAGGCCAGCCGGGCGGCGAAGATGAACCGCACGGTGGACCCGCGCGACCTGGCGCACACCGGCCGGGTGGACCAGCGCGGCGACGACCTGGCGTCCGGCGCGGCCGGGGTGAACCTGGTCGGGTACCTGACGGTGTCCTCGCGCAGCCCGGAGGCGCTGGCCCGGGACAAGCGCACCATCCGGGCGTCGGCGGGCAAGAGCTACCTGAAGCTGGAGTGGTGCGACCGCGAGCACCACCGGGCGTTCGCCAACACCCTGCCGTTCGCCACCGGCATCCGCCGCTGACGCCGCTGACCCCCCGGAGGACCGTCGATGCTCGGCAAGCTCACCGATGCCTTCACCAGCACCCTGTTCGGCCGGGTGGAGACCACCCGGCTGCCGGTGCGCACCTCCAGCGGCCAGGCGCAGGCGGTGTACCTGCCGACCGCGGCGCCCGGCCTGGGCGACTCCGGGGTGATCATCGGCCGCGAGGTGTACAGCGGCAAGGGCTACGTCTACGACCCGTTCCAGCTGTACGGCCAGCAGCTGCCGGCCCCGCACTGGCTGGTGCTGGGGGAGTCCGGCAACGGCAAGTCGGCGCTGGAGAAGACGTACGTGCTGCGGCAGTTGAGGTTCCGCGACCGCCAGGTGGTGGTGCTGGACGCGCAGGGCGAGGACGGCGTCGGCGAGTGGAACCTGATCGCGAACGCGCTGGGGATAAAGTCCGTCCGGCTGGACCCGATGGCGGCCCTGGACGGCGGGGTGAAGCTGAACCCGCTGGACCCGGCGATCACCACCACCGGCCAGCTGTCGCTGCTGCGCACCATCATCGAGGTGGCGATGGGCCGCGGCCTGGAGGAGCGGGCCGGCTTCGCGCTGAAGGCCGCGCACGCCTACGTGCTGGCGACGGTGAAGGACCGTCAGCCGGTGCTGAACGACATCATCGACACGCTGCGCAGCCCCGACCTGTCGGCGGTGGAGTCGCTGGGCGTGCAGGTCGGCGAGGTGCAGTCCTGGGGCCTGGACGTGGCGCTGGTGCTGGACCGGCTGGTCGACGGCGACCTGCGGGGCATGTTCGACGGCCCGACCTCGGCGGGCATCGACCTGGACGCGCCGCTGATCGTCTTCGACCTGTCGCACATCGACCGGAACTCGATCGCGATGCCGATCCTGATGGCGATCGTCGGCGTGTGGCTGGAGCACACCTGGCTGCGCCCGGACCGGGTGAAGCGGATCTTCCTGGTGGAAGAGGCGTGGCACATCATCAACAGCCCGTTCGTGGCGCAGCTGTTCCAGCGGCTGCTGAAGTTCGGCCGCCGGCTGGGCCTGTCCTTCGTCGCGGTGGTGCACCACCTGTCGGACGTGGTGGACGGGGCGGCGGCGAAGGAGGCGTCGGCGATCCTGAAGATGGCCTCGACCCGGACGATCTACATGCAGAAGGCGGAGGAGGCGAGAGCCACCGGCCGGGTGCTGGGCCTGCCGCGCTGGGCGGTGGAGATCATCCCGACGCTGTCGCCGGGCATCGCGGTGTGGGACGTCAACGGCAACGTGCAGGTGGTGAAGCACATCATCACCGAGGCCGAGAAGCCGCTGGTGTACACCGACCGCGCGATGACCGAGGACGTGATGGCCGAGCGGGAGAGGGCGGACCAGCAGCTGGCGGCGCAGCCGCGGATCTGACCCCGGTGGCAGGGGCCTGACCGGGGGTCGGCAGACGTTTCGTCAGGCCGTGGATACCAGCTCGTTACTCGCAGGTTCCTGACAGCTACGCGCGTTGACCCTAGGCTGCACCAGACAACGCCAGGCCGCGCTGCCGCGGCCCCGACGGTCCAGGGGACAGCCATGCCCATTTCCGGTACCACCGGCCGCCGCACGACCGCCCTCGCGGTCGCCGCGGCCGCCGCCCTCTTCGGCTCGATGGTCCTGCCGGCCACCGCCGAGGCCCACGGCCGGGGCCACGACAAGCCCAAGTACGAGGACCTGCAGCTCCTCGCCATCAACGACTTCCACGGCAACCTGGAGCCCCCGGCGGGCTCCTCGGGCACGATCACCGAGATCGACCCGGCCACCGGCAAGACCGTCGCGACCCCGGCCGGCGGCGTCGAGTACCTGGCCACCGCGCTGCGCGACGCCCGCAAGGGCCACCCCAACAGCCTGACCGTCGCGGCCGGCGACATCATCGGCGCCAGCCCGCTGGTCTCCGGCCTGTTCCACGACGAGCCGACCATCGAGGCGATGAACGAGATCGGCCTCGACGTCACCTCGGTCGGCAACCACGAGTTCGACGAGGGCTCGGCCGAGCTGCTGCGGATGCAGAACGGCGGCTGCCACCCGACCGACGGCTGCTACGAGGAGGGCCGCACCTTCGAGGGCGCGGACTTCCCGTACCTGGCGGCGAACGTCACCAACGAGAAGACCAACAAGCCGCTCCTCAAGCCGTACTGGGTGAAGAACGTCCGCGGCGTCAAGGTCGGCTTCATCGGCGTGACCCTGGAGGGCACCCCGAACATCGTCACCGCCGCCGGCGTGCAGGGCCTGAAGTTCGGCGACGAGGTCGCCACCATCAACAAGTACGCGGCCGAGCTGAAGAAGCAGGGCGTCAACTCGATCGTGGCGCTGATCCACGAGGGCGGCCTGCCCGCCAGCAACGTGTACAACTACGACTGCGGCGCGGCCGGCGCGGGCATCTCCGGCCCGATCGTGGACATCGCCCGGAACATCGACCCGGCCGTCGGGGCGATCGTCACCGGCCACACCCACAACTCGTACGCCTGCATGATCCCGGACCCGGCCGGCGTGCCCCGCTCGGTGACCAGCGCCGCCTCCTTCGGCCGGCTGTACACCGAGATCGACCTCAAGCTGGACAAGCGCACCGGCGCCATCGTCCGGCCGTCGGTCACCGCCGCCAACCACGTCGTGCGCCGCGACCTGCCCAAGGCGCCGGACCTGACCGCGCTGCTGGAGCGGTACACCAAGCTGGCCGCGCCGATCGCCAACCGGGCCACCGGCTACATCACCGCCGACATCAACGGCCGCGGCTCCAGCGCGCTGGAGAAGCCGCTCGGCGACCTGATCGCCGACGCCCAGCTGGCCGGGCTGTCGCCCGCCGACAAGGGCGGCGCGCAGGTGGCGTTCATGAACCCCGGCGGCATCCGCGCCGACCTGGTGTACAAGGCCACCGGCAGCGAGGGCGACGGCGTGGTGACCTACGGCGAGGTGTTCGCCGTCCAGCCGTTCACCAACATGATGCAGGTCAAGACGCTGACCGGCGCCCAGCTGGTGCAGGTCCTGCAGCAGCAGGTCTCCGGCTCCAACGAGGCGTCCCCGAAGGTGCTGCAGATCTCCGACAACCTGCACTACACCCTCGACCTGAACCGGACCGGCGCGGCCCGGGTGGTCGTCGACTCGATCCGGCTGAACGGCGCGCCGATCGACCCGGCCGCCAGCTACCGGGTCGCCGCGAACGAGTTCCTGGCCGGCGGCGGCGACGGCTTCCCGGCCTTCGCGGCCGGCACCGACAAGCTGGTCGGCGCCTCCGACCTGGACGTCTTCAACACGTACCTGACCGCGCACAGCTCGGCGAGCGCCCCGATCGCGCCGCCGGCCGCGGACCGGATCAACGTCATCGCCGTCGGCCAGACCGGCTGACCGCACGGCACGTGACGGAGGGCGGGGCGCCCCGGGTGCCCCGCCCTCCGGCGCGTCCTCAGCGCGGTTCGTCCGGCTGCCCCGGCAGCACGATCACCGCCTGCGTCCCCGGCCCGCCGTCCGGCGCCGGGCCGAGCGAGACCTGCCCACCGGTGTCCTGCACGGTCTGTGCCACGATCGACAGGCCCAGGCCCGAACCCGGCAGCTGCCGCGAGGACGGCGAGCGCCAGAACCGGTCGAAGACGTACGGCAGTTCCTCCGCCGGGATGCCCGGCCCGTGGTCCCGGACCGTCAACCGGCCGTCCTGCAGGCGCAGGTCGATCGTCCCGGCGGGCGGCGAGTACTTCACCGCGTTGTCCAGCAGGTTGACCACCGCCCGCTCCAGCGCCGCCGGGTCCCCGTGCACGTACCAGGGCCGCACGTCCGTGTCGAAGACCAGCGACGGCCCGCGCAGCCGCCCGCGCTCCAGCGCCCGCTCCACCGTCTCGTGGAACGGCACCACCGTCCGCACCGCCTCCGGGTTCGGCGTGTCCGGCCGGGACAGCTGCAGCAGGTCGCCGATCAGCAGCGTCAGCTCCTGCATCTGCGCCTTCATGTTCCCCAGCATCCGGGCCCGGGTCTCCGGCGGCAGCGCCCGCCCCTGCGCGTCCGAGCGGATCAGCAGGTCGACGTTGGTGCGCAGCGAGGTGAGCGGCGTGCGCAGCTCGTGCCCGGCGTCGGCGATCAGCCGGGTCTGCCGCTCCCGGGAGTTGGCGAGCGCGGTCGACATCGAGTTGAACGAGGTGGACAGCCGGGCGATCTCGTCCTTCCCGTGGACGGGGATGGTGGTGCCGACCTCCTCGGTGCGGGCGATGTGCTCGACCACGTCGGTCAGCTGGTCGACGGGCTTGAGCGCGGACCGGGCGACGACCCGCCCGGCGACGCCGGCGACGGCGACCCCGGCCAGGGCCACGCAGGACAGCACCACGGCGAGCTGCCGCAGCGAGTCGTCGACGCTCTGGGTGGAGACGGCGGTCAGCAGCACCCACCGTTCGCCATTGACCGGCACCGTGCTGACCCGCACCAGCGCCGAGTCACCGTCCACGAAGGAGCCCTCGCGGATGGTGAAGCCCGCGGTGCCGACCGCGTCCAGGTCGGCGGGGGTGGTGACGATGCCGCTGACCGAGCCGAACGGCAGGCACACCTGGCCGCCGCTCGGGGCGAGCAGCTGGCTGGGCCACCGGTTGTAGCGGCCGTGGCCGTTGCTGGTGGACCACTCCTTCTCGGCCTGCTCCTGGGCCTGGGCCGCCGTCGTCCCGCAGGCCACCGGGACGGACTTGACCCCGTTCGGGTCGCCCTGGCCGGAATTGGGCATCCCGAACGTCGGGTCCATCGGCGCGGCCGCCAGGTTGCTGCGCACCTGCCTGTCCAACTGGTCCTCGACCAGGAACCAGCACGCCGCCGCCGCGACCGCGATCGCCACCGCCACCGCGGCGGCCGTGAGCATGGCCAGCCTGCTCCGCAGCGACCTGCCGCGGAACCACCCCGTGAGCCGGCCGACGAGTCTCATGCCGCGGCGCCGGTCGCGGCGCGCAGCGCGTAGCCGACGCCGCGGACGGTCTGGATGATCCGGGGCATGCCGTGCTGCTCGGTCTTGCGGCGCAGGTACATGACGTAGACGTCGAGGGAGTTGGAGGAGGGTTCGAAGTCGAAGCCCCAGACGGCCTTGAGGATCTGTTCGCGGGTGAGCACCTGGCGCGGGTGGGAGAGGAACATCTCCAGCAGCATGAACTCGGTGCGGGTCAGCTCGATGGGCGTGCCGTCGCGGGTGACCTCGCGGGTGGCGGTGTTCATCCGCAGGTCGGCGAAGGCCAGCACCTCGCCGTCGTCCTCGTCGGCGGCGGTGCGGGCGGCGGCCTCGGCGGCGAGCGCGTTGCGGCGGAGCAGGGCGCGGACCCGGGCGAGCAGTTCGTCGAGCTCGAAGGGCTTGGCGAGGTAGTCGTCGGCGCCGACGTCGAGGCCGGTGACGCGGTCGCCGACGGCGTCGCGGGCGGTGAGCATCAGGACGGGCACGGTGTCGCCGCGGGAGCGCATCCGGCGGACGGCGGTGAGACCGTCCATCCGGGGCATCATGATGTCCAGCAGCACCAGGTCGGGGTGGTCGCGTTCGACGGCGGCCAGCGCCTCGTAGCCGTCGGTGGCGGTGGTGACCTGGTAGCCCTCGAAGGCGAGGCTGGATTCCAGCGCGTCGCGCAGCGCGGGCTCGTCGTCGACCACGAGGACGCGGGCGCCGCCGCCCGGGGCCTCGGCGGGAGTGCGGTCGTCGGCGGGGGGAGTCATCGGCGCGGGCCCTTTCTGAGTCCGGTGCGGTCCTGGCCATTGTCCGCCGGGTGCGGCGGAACGGGCGGGTGTCAGAGGGTCTTGCCGGCCTGCATCTGGGACAGGACCTGCTTGACGCTGTTGATCGGGATGGCGAAGCCGAGGCCGACGCTGCCGGCGTCGGAGCTGCCGGTTGAGCTGGAGCCGGAGGCGGAGTACATCGCGGAGTTCAGGCCGATGACCTGCCCGGCGGCGTTGATCAGCGGGCCGCCGGAGTTGCCGGGGTTGAGCGCGGCGTCGGTCTGCAGCGCCTGGTAGGTGGCGGTGTCGGCGGAGGAGCCGGACGAGGACCCGGAGCCCGAGGAGCCGCGCTGGCCGGGCAGCTCCGGGAAGCCGAAGCCGCCGTTGTTGCTGGTGGTGCTCTCGTCGACCTGGACGGAGACCTTGCGGTCCTTGGCGGAGACGATGCCGGAGGTGACGGTGCCGGTGAGGCCCTCCGGGTTGCCGATGGCGACCACCGAGTCGCCGACGGCGACGCCGTCGGAGTCGCCGAGGACGGCGGTGGTGAGGCCGCTGACGCCGGAGGCGGTGATGACGGCGGTGTCCAGGGACTTGTCGGTGCCGGTGACGGTGGCGGAGGCGGTGGAGCCGTCCTGGAAGGAGACGGTCATCTGGCCGCCGCCGCCGACCGCGCCGGAGACCACGTGGTAGTTGGTGAGGATCTGGCCGTCGGCGGTGAGCACCACGCCGGTGCCGGTGGCGGTGCCGCCGGAGGTCTTGACGGTGATCTGCACGACGGCGGGGGAGACCGCGGCGGCGATCGCCGAGACGTTCGCGCTGCCGTCGGCGTTGGCGGAGACCGGGCGTACCAGGGTGCTGTTCGCGCTGGTGGAGCCGGTGTGCTCGTGGGCCAGCGCGCCGCCGGTGACGCCGCCGACCAGGGCGGCGACCGCGGCGACGGCGGTGGCCAGGGCGAGCCGGCCGCGCAGCAGGCCGCGGCGGGCGCGGTGTCCGGCGGGCGGCTGCTCGTCGGCGGGGCCGTCGGCGGGGCCGTCGGCGGGGCCGAGGGTCGCGGGCAGCAGCGCCGGGTCACCCGCGTCGGCGGGCGGCAGCGCCGGGTAGGCGGCCTCCTGGTAGGGGGCGCCCTGGTACGGGGTGCCGGGGTGCGGCGGGTACCCGGGCGCGGCGGGCGGCTGCGGCGGGGCCCAGCCCGCGCCGCCGTCCTGGGGGTGGGGCTCGTGGGTGCTGCGGTGCTGGTCGCTCATGACGACCAAGCTCCGCCCGTTTCATGAAGACCGGATGAGAGCGTGCTAGAGGTTCCCCGAGAAGCGCGTCAGCTTCTCATAAAGCCTGGTCAGGCGGGCGATCGGGCCGGGGGCGGCGCCGCAGGTCAGGGCTGTTCGCCGCCGCAGCCGCAGGAGCGCCGCACGACCAGCCGGGACGGGAACTTGCGGACGCGCTCGGTGTCGCTGCCGGGCACCATCAGCGAGTCGTCGAGGACGAGGTCGACGGCGGCCCGCGCCATCGCGTCCCGGTCGGAGGCGACGGTGGTCAGCGGCGGGGAGGCGAAGGCGGCCTCGGGGATGTCGTCGAAGCCGACCACCGCGAGGTCCTCGGGGACGCGCAGGCCGAGTTCCTGGGCGGCCCGGAGCACGCCGAGGGCCTGGTCGTCGGTGGAGCAGAAGACCGCGGGCGGCCGCCGCTCGGAGCCGAGCAGCTCCAGGGCGACCTGGTAGGCGCCGTAGCGGTGGAAGGGGGCGTCGACCAGGTGCGGTTCGGTGGGCAGGCCGTGCGCGGCCATCGCGAGCTCCCAGCCGGCCACGTGGTCGATCACCGGGTCGCCGGGGGCGGGGGACTCCACCGGCCCGCCGAAGCAGGCCACGTACGGGTGGCCGTGCACCTCGAGGAGGTGGCGGACGATCAGCTCGGAGCCGCCGATGTCGTCGGTGACCACGGCGACGTCGTCGATCGCCTCGGGGCGGCGGTGCAGCAGCACCACCTTGGCGCCCTCCATGGCGGCGAACTCCTCGGCGGCGCGCTGCGAGGGGCCCTGGCTGACCAGGATCAGGCCGGAGACCCGCATGCCGAGGAAGGCGCGGACGTAGTGCACCTCGCGGTCGTCCACGTAGTCGGAGTTGCCGATCAGGACGAGCTTGCCGCGCTCGGAGGCGGCGCGTTCCACGGCGTGCGCCATCTCGGCGAAGAACGGCTGCCGGGCGTCGGGGACGACCATGCCGATCAGGTTGGTGCGCCGGGAGGCCATCGCCTGGGCGACCGAGTTGGGTCGGTACCCGAGCTGCTCGATCGCGGCGAGCACCTTCTCCCGGGTGGCCGGGGCGACCGGCCGGGGACCGTTGTTGATCACATAGCTGACGACCGCCGTCGAGGTGCCAGCCAGTCGGGCTACGTCGTCGCGCGTCACCTTGGCCACGGGGGGAGTCTACGCGGGTCGTTCGGCCCGCCGGCCCGGGGTGACACCTGGTGGGACGGCGCTTTCGGGACCGAACCGGGCAAAGCCGGACGAGTGTTCCCGCGGGGCCGGGCGAGTGCGCGCGCGGTGCGGCCCGCCCGGCCCTCCGTCAGCGCTCCCGGGCCGAGCCGGTGCGGCCCTGCTCGGCCCGCTCGGGGGCCTTGTCGGGGCGCTCGGGCACCACGAAGCGGTAGCCGACGTTGCGCACGGTGCCGATCAACTGCTCGTTCTCGACGCCGAGTTTGGCGCGCAGCCGGCGGACGTGGACGTCCACCGTGCGGGTGCCGCCGAAGTAGTCGTAGCCCCACACCTCCTGGAGCAGCTGGGCCCGGGTGAAGACCCGGCCGGGGTGCTGGGCCAGGTACTTGAGCAGCTCGAACTCCTTGAAGGTGAGGTCGAGGACGCGGCCCTTGAGCTTGGCGGAGTAGGTGGCCTCGTCGACCGAGAGGTCGCCGTTGCGGATCTCCATCGGGCTGTCGTCGGCGGTGGCGTTCAGCCGGCCCAGGGCGAGCCGCAGCCGGGCCTCGACCTCGGCCGGCCCGGCGGTGTCGAGCAGCACGTCGTCGACGCCCCAGTCGGCGGTGACGGCGGCCAGGCCGCCCTCGGTGACCACCAGGATCAGCGGGCTGCCGATGCCGGTGGAGCGCAGCAGCTGGCACAGGCTGCGGATCTGCGGCAGGTCGCGCCGGCCGTCGACCAGGATCACGTCGGCACTCGGGGTGTCGACCAGGGCGGACCCCTCGGCGGGGGCCACCCGGACGCTGTGCAGGAGCAGCCCGAGGGCGGGCAGCACCTCGGCGGAGGGTTGCAGGGCGTTGGTCAGCAGGAGCAGTGAACTCATACCCGGTTAGTCCCCTTTCCGGGTCGTCGCGGTAGCGGCCGCCGGGGGAGGGCGGCGGCCGCGGGACAGGGTGGGGGAGCGCCGGCAGGGCCGGCGGGCGCGTCGGCGGACGGGGCGGCGGTGGCTCGCCCGGGGTCCCGCAACCCCCGGCGTCCCGCTGGTGCCTCGTCCATCGGCGTACCCTCCGGTCTGTCCCGCCGGTTGCGCACCTCGTCGTGCGGCCGGCGGCGGGGGCGCTCCGGCGGGCGGGTGCGGGTGGGGCACCTTTTCGCAAGAACGTCCGCATGGCGTCCTGAAAGCACAAAAGGACCCGGGGGCGACTCTGCCCGGATCCCTCACTGGTCCGAGAATAGCCGACCTCCCGCGGCCTGGGGAGAGGCGCGAGCGGGGCGCACGGGGCCGTCGGGTGCTCCGGGCGGCGGGCCGGGCGGGGCGGCGGGGGCCGCGCGGCGCGGGGGTGCTTGCCCCGGGGCGGGGGGTGCGGGCGATGATGGGGGCCGCACCGGCCGCACCGTACGTGTACCCCGATCCACGGGTGGGCCGGCCGGCACCGGGCCGGCCGCCGTACCGGGCGAGGAGCGTCGAGAGGGTTTGCCGTGACCGCGACCACCGAAGTCCGCAGTTCCGCCGGATCACCCGCGCGGGTGAGCGGGACCGTCCGCTACTGGGCCGCCGCCAAGTCCGCGGCGGGCCGGGCCGAGGAGCCGTTCGAGGCCGCCACGCTGGCCGGGGCGCTGGAGGCGGTGCGCGCCGCGCACGCCGACCGGCCGGAGCTGCTGCGGCTGCTGGCGGTGTGCTCGTTCCTGCTGGACGGCGAGCAGACCGGCGGCCGGGAGCCCGCCGGGGTGCCGCTGTCCGCGGGCTGGACGGTGGAGGTGCTGCCGCCGTTCGCCGGAGGCTGAGCACCGGTTTCCCGACTGGCGTTCCGGAACTGGGGCATGCGTGCGATCGTCCCTATGTCCGTAGCCCGGAGTCCGTTCGCCTCCGAACGGACTCCGGTTCGAACGACTCAGGGGGAGTGCGATGCACGGCTCGGTCAAGCTGTTGATCGGTCTCGGGGTGGTGGGCGGCCTGCTGGTCGGCGCCGACCGGATCGCCGTCGGGGTCGCGGAGGACCAGGCGGCGGACGCGGCCGTCTCCTCCGGGTGGATGACCAGCCGGCCGGACATCGAGATCGACGACTTCCCGTTCCTGACCAGCGCGCTGGCCGGGGAGCTGGACAAGGTCACGATGAGCTCGGACGGCATGACCGTGACCGACGGGAGGCAGACCGTGACGGTGCACTCCTTCAGGGCGAACATGTCCGACGTGAAGTTCACCGACTCCTACCGGGGCGTCACGGTGGGGCGCGGCGACGGACAGGGCGTGATCTCGTACCAGGACCTGTCGAAGTTCGTGGCGGGCGGCCAGATCCCCCTGCAGTACGCCGGTCCGGGCAAGGTGAAGACCTCGGTGGCCGGCGTCACGGTCGAGGGCAGGCTGCGCAGCGAGGGCTCGGACGTGGTGGTGGACGGCTTCGAACTCAACGGCCTCGCGGCCAAGTTGAACGGCGTGGCCGGGGACCTGCTGAAGCCCCGGCGGTTCGCGCTGACCGGCCTGCCGACCGGCCTCACGCTCTCCGAGGCCGTCCCGGAGCAGGACGGGGTGCGGCTGCACTTCACCCTCGCCCCCGGCACCACGCTCGGCCACTAGGCCCGCCGCCCGCCGCCGGCCGCCGGCCCGCCGTCCGCCGCCTGCCGTCCGCTGTCCGCTGGGCGAGACGTGCTGTCCAGCCGGGATGCCGGAACGTCCGGAAACGCCCGCTCGCCCGGTCCCCGCACGGGGGCCGGGTCGGGCGGCCGGGGAGCGAAAACCGGTAAATCCCACCATCCGGATGATCGAGTCTCACTATTCGACACAATGGTGACAGCGCCCCCACCGGTTCCCTAGCATCGTGGTCATGAAGCGACAGGCGGACCTCACGAAGCGGCGGGCGGTAGACCACTGCCGCGTGTCGAGCTGCCTGTGTCGAATGCGCTGACCGGCGGTCGCGCCCCGCAGTCCCGGCCCGTCCGCCCCGTTCCGACGCCGCTTGACCGGTAGCCACGGGCACCGGTGCGCCCGGAGCGGCGAACACACCCCTTGATCCACCCCGGCCGAAGCCGCGCCCCGCGCCGTCCCAGCATGCGGACAGGCGTGCGGACGCGTGCGGTCCGGAGCACTTCCCGCAGCCCTTCCGCCAACCGCCCCCGGATGGAGAAACCACATGAGCCGCAGTGACGTCCTGGTCGACGCCGACTGGGTCCAGGACCACCTGGACGACCCGAAGGTCGTCGTCGTCGAGGTCGACGAGGACACCGCCGCCTACGACAAGAACCACATCCGCAACGCGGTCCGGATCGACTGGAAGAAGGACCTCCAGGACCCGGTCCGCCGCGACTTCATCGACCAGGCCGGCTTCGAGGCGCTGCTGTCCGCCAAGGGCATCGCCAACGACGACACCGTGGTGCTCTACGGCGGCAACAACAACTGGTTCGCGTCCTACGCCTACTGGTACTTCAAGCTGTACGGCCACGGCGACGTCCGCCTGCTGGACGGCGGCCGCAAGAAGTGGGAGCTCGACTCCCGCGAGCTGGTCGTCGAGCAGCCCGAGCGGGCCGCCACCCAGTACACCGCGCAGCCGGCCGACTCCTCGATCCGCGCCTTCCGCGACGACGTGGTCAACGCGATCGGCACCCTGAACCTGGTCGACGTCCGCTCGCCCGACGAGTTCTCCGGCAAGCTGCTCGCCCCGGCCCACCTCCCGCAGGAGCAGTCGCAGCGCCCGGGCCACGTCCCGTCCGCCAAGAACATCCCGTGGGCGAAGAACGCCAACGACGACGGCACCTTCAAGAGCGACGACGAGCTCAAGGCCCTCTACGAGGCCGAGGGCGTCGACCTGGCGACCGACACCATCGCGTACTGCCGGATCGGCGAGCGCTCCGCGCTCACCTGGTTCGTGCTGCACGAGCTGCTCGGCCAGGAGAACGTCAAGAACTACGACGGTTCGTGGACCGAGTACGGCAGCCTGGTCGGCGTGCCGATCGAGCTCGGCAACTGAGCCCCGGCTCGCGCGACAGCAAGGAAGAGGGAGACAGACATGTGCGGTGCGAAGGCCGGCGGCCCGGACCTGGCAGGAGTTGACGTGGCCAACGAGACGATCATCCAGGGTTCGGTGACCCGCAATGACGAGCCGGTCAACGGCTACGTGCGGCTCCTCGACGAGAACGGCGAGTTCACGGCCGAGGTCCCGACCTCGGCGACCGGCCAGTTCCGGTTCTTCGCCCGTCCGGGCAAGTGGACGCTGCGGGCCCTGGTGCCCGGCGCCACCGTGGACCGCCAGGTGGTCGCCGCCCAGGGCGAGTTCACCGAGGTCGCGATCGCGGTCTGAACGACCGCGCGGCAGCTGTGACGAGGGGCCCCGGCGTCTTCTGGCGCCGGGGCCCCTCGGCCTACCCTGGAAGGGTGCAGGCACACCGGCGGCACGTGCGCTACTTCGTGATGATGGGCGTCTGCCTGGCGCTGTTCGTCCTGGCCTGGGGCGTGGTGCGCTTCTGGTCGGTCGGCGCCGCCATCGGCATGTGCGTGGTCGCGATGGTGATCCCGCCGGTGGCCGCCGTCCTGGCCAACAGGCGTGACCGGGACGACGACTGGTGGAACGACCCGCGCTGGGACGACCCGCACTGGGAGCAGCGCGGCCACGACCGGGACGCGCCGGACCGCGAGCCCCCGGACGACGGCCCCCGGCGTCAGTAGACCAGCGCCCTGGCGTCGTCCGCCATCACCTCGGACAGGAACACCTGCGCCCCGGCGATCCGCACGCCCTCGAGCACGTCGGCCTGCGCGATGTCCCGGCGCGCCGCGCACTGGGTGCACAGCGTGACGCTCCCGCCCGCCAGGACCGCCTCCAGCAGGTCCGGCAGCGGCGCCGAGTGCGGCAGCTCGAACTCGGCGGCCCTCCCCGGCAGGGCGAACCAGGCGGACTCCCCGGTCAGCCAGAGCGAGACCGGCACGCCGCTGGCGACGGCGACGGAGGCGACCGTGAACGCCTGGGAGCAGCGCTCCGGGGCGTCCGCACCGGCGGTGACCTTGATGACCAGCTTCTTCGACATGCCCCAGAGACTACGGGCGAAGGGGCCGCCGGATAGACTCGCGCCGTACCACAGCCCGTCGAACCCGCCCCTGGGAGCGCACCGTGTCCGGTCTTGAGATCTTCTTCGACAGCCTGCTGGCTCTGATGGCCGTGCTGATCACCTGGTTCGCCATCTTCTCCGTCATGAAGCTCTACCAGGGCCAGCGCTGACGGCTGCCGTACGGTTGACCCGGTAACCGTCCGACGACACCAGCCAGGACCATGATCGAGATTCCTTCCGACCTCCACCGCGACGTCGTCCCGCTCGCCTTCCTCCTCGGCACCTGGGAGGGCGCGGGCGTCCACGACTTCCCCGGCAGCGAGAAGTGCAACTTCGGCCAGGAGATCGTCTTCCGGCACGACGGCCGTCCCTTCCTGGAGTTCCGCTCCCGCACCTGGGTGCTGGACGAGCAGGGGGAGAAGGTCCGCGCGCTGGAGACCGAGCACGCCTTCTGGCGGGTCACCAGCAACCAGCACGGCACCAGCGGCGAGCGCGAGATCGAGGTCTCCTCGGTCCGCGACGACGGCACCGTGGAGATCTGGTACGGCAAGCTGCACGACGGCAAGCCGCAGATCGACCTGGCCACCGACGCGGTCGCCCGGATCGAGGGCGCGGCCCCCTACAGCGGTGGCAAGCGGCTGTACGGCCTGGTCAAGGACGAGCTGCTCTGGGTCGGCGAGAAGGCCGCCCCCGAGGTGCCGCTGCGGCCGTACATGTCGGCGCAGCTGAAGAAGGTGCTCAACCCGGCGCAGCTGATCAACGACATCAACGACCTGCCGGACGACGGCATCGCGTTCTTCCGCTGATCCGCCCGGCGCGCACGGAGTAGGGGCCGACCACCCGGTCGGTCCCTACACTTGTCGGCACGACCTCTCACCGGGCAGGGACACACGTGGCGAACAGCGAGACCACCGACTGGAAGGCCGACCTGCGCGAGCGCGGCTACCGGCTGACCCCGCAGCGCCAGCTGGTGCTGGAGGCCGTCGACGTGCTCGACCACGCGACCCCGGACGAGATCCTGGGCCAGGTCCGCAAGACCGCCAGCGGCGTCAACATCTCCACCGTCTACCGGACGCTGGAGCTGCTGGAGGAGCTCGGCCTGGTCTCGCACGCGCACCTCGGCCACGGCGCCCCCACCTACCACCTGGCGGGCCGGCACACCCACCTGCACCTGGTCTGCCGGGACTGCGACAAGGTCACCGAGACCGACACCGCGATCGCCGCCCCGCTGATCGACAGCCTGCGCACCGAGCACGGCTTCGACACCGACCTCAAGCACTTCGCCATCTTCGGCCGCTGCGCGGACTGCACCGCCAAGCTGGAGAACGGGCAGTCGTAAGCTGGCGGGTATGAAGAGCCCGCTGCTTGCCCTGCCCGGCGCCGTCCCGGCCGAAGGTCCCGACGAGGGGGTCGCCGCCCACTACGGCGACCTGTTCCGCGAGCAGCGCGCGCTGGCCGCCGGGCGCGGCTTCACCGACCTCTCGCACCGCGGCGTGATCACCGTGACCGGCCCGGACCGGCTGAGCTGGCTGCACCTGCTGCTCACCCAGCACGTCAGCGAACTGCCGCCGCAGCAGGCCACCGAGGCGCTCGTGCTCTCCCCGAACGGGCACGTGGAGCACGCGCTCTACCTGGTCGACGACGGCGGGACCACCTGGATCCACGTCGAGCCGGGCGGCGCCCCCGCGCTGGTGAAGTACCTGGAGTCGATGAAGTTCTGGAACCGGGTCGAGGTCGCCGACGCCACCGAGCAGTACGCCGTGGTGTTCCTGCCCGCCGGCTCCACCGCCCCGGTCGAGCGGGCCGCCGCGGTGCGCGAACTCCCCTGGGGCCGCGACCTGTTCCTGCCGCGCGCCGAACTCGCCGCGGCCGCCGAGGAGTTCGGCCCGGCGGCGGGCGTCTTGGCGTACGAGGCGCTGCGGGTCGAGGGGCACCGGCCGCGGCTCGGCTTCGAGACCGACCACCGCACCATCCCGCACGAGGTCGACTGGCTGGGCAGCGCCGTTCACCTGCAGAAGGGCTGCTACCGCGGCCAGGAGACGGTCGCCCGGGTGCACAACCTGGGCCGGCCCCCGCGCCGCCTGGTCTTCCTGCACCTGGACGGCACCGAGGAGAAACTGCCCGCGCACGGCGCCGAGGTCCGCGTCGAGGGCCAGGAGCGCCCGGTCGGCTTCGTCACCTCCTCGGCCCGGCACCACGAGCTGGGCCCGATCGCGCTCGCCCTGGTCAAGCGCAACACCCCGGTGGACGCGGTACTGCTGGCCGACGGCGTCCCCGGCACCCAGGACATGATCGTTCCCGCCTGAAGGGGGCTTCAGACCTCCAGCAGGACGGTGAACGGTCCGTCGTTCACCAGTGAGACCTGCATGTCGGCGCCGAACCGCCCGGTCTCGACCTTCGCGCCCAGCGCCCGCAGTTCGGCCACCACCGCGTCCACCAGCGGTTCGGCGACCGGGCCGGGCGCGGCCGCGTTCCAGGTGGGGCGGCGGCCCTTGCGGGCGTCGCCGTAGAGGGTGAACTGGCTGATCACCAGCAGCGGGGCGCCGAGTTCCGAGCAGGACAGCTCGGGGCTGCCCGGGAACAGCCGCAGCGTCCAGAGCTTGCGGGCCAGCTGGGCGGCCTGCGCCGGGGTGTCCTCGTGGGTGGCGCCGACCAGCACGCACAGGCCCGGCCCCTCGATCGCGCCGACCGTCTCGCCGTCCACCGTCACGGCCGCCCCGGCGACCCGCTGCACCACTGCTCGCATGCCGCCCATTGTGCCGGGCCGGGTCCACCGGGGGCGCGCGGCCTCCGGTCGCACGCCGGGGTCGCACATGGTGCGCCCCGATTCGTGCAGGTGAGCCCGTGGCGCGGGTTCTTCGTACTAGCCAGGGGTGTTCGCCAGGGGGCCGTTCGGGTACTCGGGCGTGCGGCGCCGGGGCCCGGGGTGGCACGCTGTCCGACGGCCCGGGGCCACCCTGGCCCCGCGGGGGCGTCCGCCGTCCCGGCGAACCGCGTCACCCGCACGAGTGGCACCGCCCGCCGGGGGGAACCCTGGGTGGCGGGCGGCCCGTGCTACCGGCGGGCACTGGTACTACGGCAGGTGGTCGGATTGATGGACGTGAGCGCGGTCGACGGGCTGGCCGGTCTGGCCCTGGAGGAACTGCGGGTGCTCCGCCGGGACGCGCTGGAGCAGGAGGCCGACCTGTCCTACCTGCGCCGCCTGCTGCACGGCCGGATGGACATCCTGCGGGCCGAGCTCCAGCGCCGGGAGATCATCCCGCAGCAGGCCGCCGGCGAGGCCCCCGGCGCCCTGCTGGACCGGCTCCCGGCCATCCTCGCCGACACCCCGTCCGCGAACCGCCGCCCGGCCCGGCACGTCACCCTCGGCCCGCCGCGCGGCGAGCGCTACCGGCTGGAGGCCGACGCCCTGATGGGCGACGTCCAGCTGGCCGACCTGGCCGCGCACGCCACCGCCGACCTGCTGGCCGCCGTCGAGCGCCTGGACGAGCACCAGCGCGAGGTCTCCGGCCGCCGCCAGGCCCTGCAGCGCACCGCGGACGACTGCGGGGCCGAGATCACCCGCAGGTACCGTGAGGGGGAGGCCCGGGTCGACGACCTGCTCAGCGAGCGCTGAGCGGGGCGGACGCGGCCGGGGCCCACCCCACCCTCACCGCACCGCCCCTGGAGACCCACCCGTGTCGCAGTCCGCCCTGCCCGCCCTCGCCGAGGTCATACGCTCCGGCTTCACCGAGGGCCGCCACCGCGGTTCGCTGGTCCTGCTCGACGCCGACGGCGCCGTCGAGCACGCGCTCGGCACCCCCGAACTCCCGGTCTACCCGCGCTCCACCGCCAAGCCCTTCCAGGCGGTCGCCACCTTGCGGGCCGGCCTCGACCTGCGCGGCGAACAGCTCGCGCTGGCCGCCTCCAGCCACTCCGCCGAGCCCTTCCACCGGGCCGCCGTGCGCAAGGTCCTCGCCGACGCCGGACTCACCGAGGCCGCCCTGCGGCTGCCCGCCGACCTCCCGCTGGACGAGGTGGAGGCCGAGGAGCTGCTGCGCTCCGGCGGGGAGCGCGCCCCGATCCTGATGGACTGCTCGGGCAAGCACGCCGCCTGGCTGGCCGCCTCGGCCGCCAACGGCTGGAGCCTGGAGGACTACCTCGACCCGGCCCACCCGATCCAGCGGCTGGCCCGCACCGCCCTGGAGGAGGCCACCGGCGAGCGCGCCGCCCACCTGGGCACCGACGGCTGCGGCGCCCCGCTGCTGGCCGTCTCGCTCACCGGCCTGGCCCGCGGCTACCGCGCCCTGCTGCTGGCCGACCCGGGCACCGAGCAGCGCCGGGTCGCCGACGCGATGCGCGCCCACCCCGAGTACGTGGCCGGCACCCGCCGGGCCGACACCTGGCTGATGCGCGCGGTGCCCGGCGCGCTGTCCAAGATGGGCGCCGAGGCCGTCCAGGTGGTGGCGCTGCCCGACGGCCGGGCCCTCGCCTTCAAGATCGAGGACGGCGCGGAGCGGGCCCGCGGCCCGGTGCTGGCCGCCGCGCTGCGCCGACTGGGCGTCCAGGACCCGGTGCTGGAACGGATCGCCGCCGCCCCGCTGCACGGCGGCGGCAACGTGGTCGGCGAGGTCCGCGCCGCGTTCTGACACCGGGTCACGGTCGGCGGACGCCGGGATGCCCGGGGCGGCACTTCGGTGCACGGTGGACGGCGGGGGGAGCCACCCACCGCCGCCGCACAGGGAGAGACCGCCATGACCGACCGCACCTACCGGGTCACCGAGATCGTCGGAACCTCGCACGAAGGGGTGGACGCCGCGATCCGCAACGGCATCGCCCGTGCGAACCGGACGCTGCGCAACCTGGACTGGTTCGAGGTGGTCCAGGTCCGCGGCCACATCGAGGACGGCGAGATCGAGCACTACCAGGTCGGCCTCAAGGTCGGCTTCCGGCTCGACGACAACGACGGCGTCGACGCCTGAGACCGACCCGGAGCAGCGACCGGGCGCAGCCCGGGAACGCGCGAGGGGCGGGC
>NZ_JBHUWH010000046.1:0-28042 GCF_042670125.1 Kitasatospora sp. NPDC057198
GTCCGCGGTCCCGCGGACTGCCCACCCGTGCGCCAGGACCGATCAGATCCGCGGGCCCGGGAAGGACCCTGATGAGCGTGACCACCAACGAGACCGTGACACGGTCCGAAAGCCAGGGGCCCGCCCCGGCGAAGAAGCCGCAGCGGCGCGGTGTCTTCGCGGGCGGCCAGTACATTCCCTACACCCTCCTGCTGCCCGCGGTCGTCGTGCTCGCGGGCGTCCTGGTGTACCCGATCTACAAGCTGATCGACCTGTCGTTCCAGAACGTCAACAAGTTCGCCTACCTGGCGCACCCGGAGCGGGCCAGCTACATCGGCTTCGACGGCTACACCAAGGTCCTGGGCGACGGCGACTTCTGGAGCGTGATCCTGCGCTCGGTCTACTTCACCGCGGAGCTGGTCATCCTCTCCATGGTGCTGGGCATGCTGCTCGCCCTGCTGATGAACCGGGTCTCCGCCTGGGTCCGGGTCACCTTCTTCACCGTGATGATGTTCGTCTGGGCGATCCCGGCGCTGGTCAACGGCCAGGTCTTCCGCTGGATGTTCTCCTCCAACAGCGGCATCGTCGACTACGTCGCCTACCTGCTCACCGGCGACGAGAGCTGGAAGCACTACGACTGGTTCGCCGACTCGACCGTCGGCCTGTACGTCGTCGGTGCCGCCGTCGTCGTCTGGGGCGCGCTGCCCTTCCTGGTGCTGGGCCTGTACGCCGCGCTCACCCAGGTGCCCAAGGAGCTGATGGAGGCCGCCCGCCTGGACGGCGCCAACAACCTCCAGGCGTTCCGCCACGTGACCATCCCGGTCATCCGGCCCTTCCTGATGATCAGCACCGCGCTGAGCTTCATCTGGGACTTCCAGGTGTTCGCGCAGATCTACTCGCTGCGCAACTCCTCCCCCGAGGAGGGCTACCAGACCATCGGCACCTACCTGTACATGCACGGAGTCGGCTCCTCGCAGTACAGCAACGCCTCGGTCATCTCCATCGTGATGATCCTCATGATGCTGGCGGTGCTCGTGTACTACATCCGCCAGATGCTCAAGATCGGAGCCAACGAGCGATGAGCGACGTCCTTTCCCCCGCTCCGAAGACCCAGCAGCCGCCGGCCCCGGTCAAGAAGCGGAAGAAGTCCAAGGAGACCGAGGTCGGACGCAGCGGCGTGATGACCTGGGTCTGGAACGCCGTCGCGCTGTTCTCCGCGCTGGTGATGGCCTTCCCGATCTACTGGATGGTCATCACCACCTTCAAGACCAACAAGGACCTGATCGCCCAGGACCCGACGTTCTGGCCGTCCACGTTCTCGCTGGACAGCTACCGGACGATCTTCGACGACGTCGACTTCCTCCCGGCCCTGCGCAGCACGCTGTTCCTGACCGTGGGCTCCGTGGTGTTCGGCGTCGCGGTCGGCTTCCTGGCCGCCGTCGCCGTGGCCCGGTTCAACTTCCGCGGCCGCAGCTTCTTCATCGTCACCATGCTGGTGGTCCAGATGGTGCCGCTGATCGCGATCCTCATCCCGCTGTTCGTGGTGATGAACAACGCCGACATGACCGGCAACCTGTTCGGCGTCATCCTCGCCTACCTGGTCTTCACCGTCCCGTACGTGATCTGGACGCTGCGCTCGTTCATCGTGAACATCCCGCCGGAGCTGGACGAGGCCGCGATGGTCGACGGCTGCACCCAGTGGGGCGCGTTCTTCCGCGTCATCCTGCCGCTGACCCTGCCCGGCCTGGTCACCACCGCCGTGTACAGCTGGATCCAGGCGTGGAACGAGTTCATCGTCGCCAGCGTGCTGCTGAACAGCGGCCACACCAAGACCTCGATGGTCTGGCTGACCGCCTACTCGTCCTCGCCGACCCGTGCCGCGGACTACGGCTCGCAGATGGCCGGCGGCCTGCTGGTCTCGCTGCCCGTCATCATCCTGTTCGTGTTCTTCCAGAAGAAGGTGTCGGCGGGTCTCACCGCCGGTGCGGTCAAGGGCTGAGCCCCCTTCCCCACCATCACCGCACCCGTAACACCTCTCACCCCCAGGGAAGGAACCAAGGCGATGCCCGGTACGGAAAGCGCCGATCTCCTCCGCGACGCCGGAGCGGTCCTGCAGCCCGGCTTCGCCGGTCTGACCGCGCCCGAGTGGCTGCGCCGCAGACTGGGCGACGGCGAACTCGGCGGCGTCGCCCTGTTCGGCCGCAACATCCGCACCCCGCAGCAGGTCGCCGCCCTGACCTCGGAGCTGTACGCGCTCAACGGGGACCTGCTGGTCGCCACCGACGAGGAGGGCGGCGACGTCACCCGCCTCGAGGTGACCACCGGCTCCTCCTACCCGGGCAACCGGGCGCTCGGTGAGGTCGACGACACCGACCTCACCGAGCGGGTCGCCCGCTCCATCGGGTTCGACCTGGCGAGCGTCGGCGTGAACCTCGACTACGCGCCCGACGCGGACGTCAACTCCAACCCGGACAACCCGGTGATCGGCGTCCGGTCCTTCGGCAGCGACGGCGAACTCGCCGCCCGGCACACCGCCGCGTACGTCCGCGGCCTGCAGTCCGCCGGCGTGGCGGCCTGCGCCAAGCACTTCCCCGGCCACGGCGACACGGCCGGCGACTCGCACCTCGGGCTGCCCCGGATCGACCTGGCGCTGGACCAGTTCGCCGAGCACCTGCTGCCCTTCCGGGCCGCCATCGCGGCCGGCGTGAAGAGCATCATGACCGCGCACATCCTGTTCGACGCCTACGACGCCCAGCTGCCCGCGACCATGTCGCAGCGCATCCTGACCGGCCTGCTCCGCGAGGAGCTCGGCTTCGACGGGCTGATCGTCACCGACGGCATCGAGATGGGCGCCATCTCCGGCACCCACGGCGTCGCGGCCGGCTCGGTGCGGGCCGTCGCGGCCGGCGCCGACACCATCTGCGTCGGCGGCGGCCTGCAGGACGAGGACGCCTTCGTCTACCTGCGCGACGCGCTGGTCTGGGCGGTCCGCGAGGGCCGGCTGTCCGCCGAGCGGCTGCACGAGGCCGCCGAGCGCAACCGGGCCGTCGCCCGCTGGTCGGCCGGCGTGCGGGCCGCGCAGGTCGGCCGGCAGGCCGAGGTCGGCGTCGGCCTGACCGCCGCCCGCCGCGCGCTGCGGATCACCGGCGAGCTGCGCCCGCTGGGCGGCGTCCCGCACGTGGTGGAGTTCTCCCCGGGCGCGAACATCGCGGCCGGCGACGAGACCCCGTGGGGCGTGGCCGGCCCGCTGTCCGAGCTGGTGCCCGGCACCACCTCCAGCCGGGTCTCCCCGCCCGCGACGGTGACCGAGGGCTCCGGCCTGCTGCAGGTCACGGTGGCCGCCGAGGACGCCGAGATCGACACCGCCCCGCTGCTGGGCGCGGCGGTCGGCCGCCCGCTGGTGCTGGTGGTGCGCGACGTGCACCGGCACGGCTGGATGCGCCGGGCCGCGCTGGCCCTGGTCGAGCACCGGCCGGACGCGGTGGTGGTGGAGATCGGCACCGCGCACGGGACGGCCGAGCTGTTCGCCCCGCACGGGGTGACCACGCTGGCCACCTACGGCGGCTCCCGGGTCGGCGGGGTCGCCGCCGCGGAGGCCCTCGCGGGGCTCGCGGTGACGGCCGCCAGGGCCGGCTGAGACACTCGGGACGGGCCCGGGACGGGCGCCAGGCGCCCCGTTCCGGGCCCGTCGCGTACCCGGCGGGCGGCACCGAATCCGGCCGGGGCTCACGCTCGCCCTCCCGTGCGTGCAAACATGTGCTGTTACATAGGACTTAGGGGTCCGTTAAGGGACCGCCTCCAACGAGGAGTGAGAGCTGCCATGAGTGGCGACAGGGACACGGCGGCGCTCGCCGAGGGCTCCACCGTGCCGACCCAGACCGGCCCTGCCACCGCCACGGCCCGGGTCCCCAAGTACTACGGCCTCAAGCGGCACCTGCTGCAGCTGACCGAGACCCAGCCGGCCGGCACGCCGGTCCCGCCGGAGCGCGCGCTGGCCGCCCAGTTCGACACCTCGCGCACCACCGTCCGGCAGGCCCTGCAGGAGCTGGTCGTCGAGGGCCGGCTGGAGCGCATCCAGGGCAAGGGCACCTTCGTGGCCAAGCCGAAGGTCGCGCAGGCCCTCCAGCTCACCTCGTACACCGAGGACATGCGGGCCCAGGGCCTGGAGCCGACCTCCCGGCTGGTCGAGGTCGCCTACATCTCGGCCGACGAGCGGCTCGCCCCGCTGCTGGACATCAAGCCGGGCGGCCGGGTGCTGCGGATCGAGCGCCTGCGGCTGGCCAACGGCGACCCGATGGCGATCGAGGTGGCGCACCTGTCCGCCAAGCGCTTCCCCGCGCTGCGGCGCAACCTGGCCAAGCACAACTCGCTGTACACCGCGCTGCGCGAGGTCTACGGGGTGACGGTCGCGGAGGCCGAGGAGACCATCGAGACCACCCTCGCCAACCCGCGCGAGGCCGGACTGCTCGGCTCCGACCTGGGCCTGCCGATGCTCCAGCTGTCCCGGCACTCCTTCGACGCGGACGGCGCCCCGGTCGAGTGGGTGCGCTCGATCTACCGCGGCGACCGCTACAAGTTCATCACCAGGCTGAACCGTCCGGCGTAAGGCCCCCGCGCGGCGGCGCGTCCGGGTGGTTCCCATGATCCGGTTGACGGGGTAGTGACAGCGGTCACCCCCCTGCCCTAACCTCGCGGGGACCTTCCGATCACCGAGGGTGCTGCTCGGCGGGCGCACGGCCGTGTGCGCTGCGGCGCCACTGAGGTGACTCCTCGTCAGCCTCCGGGAGCCGCTCGTGCCGTCACCGTCCCAAGTCCCCGCCCCGGGCACCCCGCCCGTGGTCTCCCCCGCCCGGGTACTGGCAGGTCTGTGCCTGCTGGTGCCGATCGTGGTCATGCTGTGGGTGCCGTCCTACGGCAAGACGTCCCCCGAACTCGGCGGGATGCCGTTCTTCTACTGGTACCAGTTGCTGTGGGTGCCGCTGTCGGCGCTGTTCACCGGCTCGGCGTACCTGCTGATCAGGCGTGACGAGGCGGCCCGCCGGGCCGCCTCCGCCGTTCCCGGGCCGGTGCTGCCCGCCCAGCCGAAGGACGGGGGCCTGGCGTGAAGCACGTCGACTGGACCGCGATGACGGTCTTCCTGCTGTTCTTCGTCCTGGTGACGGTGATGGGCTTCCTGGCCTCCCGCTGGCGCCGCGCGGACGACGCCCAGCACCTGCACGAGTGGGGTCTGGGCGGGCGCAGCTTCGGCACCTGGATCACCTGGTTCCTGCTGGGCGGCGACCTGTACACGGCGTACACGTTCATCGCGGTGCCGGCGGCGGTCTACGCGGCCGGCGCGTCGGGCTTCTTCGCGGTGCCGTACACGATCATCGCGTACCCGCTGGTGTTCCTGTTCCTGCCCAGGCTGTGGTCGGTGTCGCGGGTGCACGGGTACGTGACGCCGGCGGACTTCGTGCGCGGCCGGTACGGGTCGCGGGGGCTGTCGGTGGCGGTGGCGCTGACCGGCATCCTGGCCACGATGCCGTACATCGCGCTGCAACTGGTGGGCATCCAGGCGGTGCTGGACGTGCTGGGCGTGGGCGGCAGCGGCAACTGGTTCGTCCAGGACCTGCCGCTGTTCATCGCCTTCGGCGTGCTGGCCGCGTACACCTACTCCTCCGGCCTGCGGGCGCCCGCGCTGATCGCGTTCGTCAAGGACGCGCTGATCTACATCGTGATCGCGGTCGCGGTGGTCTACATCCCGATGCGGCTGGGCGGTTTCGGGCACATCTTCGACGCCGCGCAGCACAAGTTCTCCACCCCCGGCGCGAACGGCCAGCCCAGCGGCTCGCTGGTGGTCAAGCCGAGCGGGCAGTGGGCGTACGCGACGCTGGCGTTCGGGTCGGCGCTGGCGCTGTTCATGTACCCGCACTCGGTGACCGGCGTGCTGGCGTCGAAGTCCCGCAACACGGTGCGCCGGAACATGGCGATCATGCCCGCGTACTCGCTGATGCTGGGGCTGCTGGCGCTGCTGGGCTTCATGGCGATCGCGGCCGGGGTCAGCAAGGGCGCCAAGGGCTACAACAGCCAGTTGGCGGTGCCGCAGCTGTTCGCGGACATGTTCCCGTCCTGGTTCACCGGCGTCGCGTTCGCGGCGATCGGGATCGGCGCCCTGGTGCCGGCCGCGATCATGTCGATCGCGGCGGCGAACCTGTTCACCCGCAACGTGTACAAGGAGTTCCTGAAGCCGGGCGCCACGCCCGCCGAGGAGACCAGGGTCGCCAAGATCGCCTCGCTGCTGGTGAAGGTCGGCGCGCTGGTGTTCGTCCTGGCGATGGACAAGCAGGCCGCGATCAACATGCAGCTGCTGGGCGGCCTGTGGATCCTGCAGACCGCGGTGGCGCTGGTGGCGGGCCTGTTCACCCGGTGGTTCCACCGCTGGGCGCTGCTGGCGGGCTGGGCGGCCGGCATGGTGTACGGGACGTGGCAGGCGTGGGGGATCTCCACGCCGGCGACCGCGCACTTCGGCGGCAACACCGCGGCGATCCCGGGGATCGGCCGGACCGGCTACATCGGCCTGACCGCGTTCGTGCTGAACGCGGTGGTGGCGGTGGTCCTGACGCTGGTCCTGCGGGCCGTGAAGGCCCCCGAGGGCGCCGACGAGACCTCGAAGGCCGACTACTCCGCGGAGACCGGCGACGAGGCCGTGGAGCGCGCCCCGCAGCCCGCAGCGGCGCACTGACGCACCGGGGGCGCGCGCTTCCTCGTCGTGCGCCCTGTGGTCGCGCCGTCCCCCCGATCGACACTGGGGTGACGGCGCGACCGTCCGTCCTGCCCGGCCGTCGGCCGGGAGCGGGAGGGACGCCCCACCGCACGCGCCACCGACCACGGGGAGCCACCGCCATGACCGACCTCAGCACGGTACGCAACGGGCACCGGCCCGAGGCCGACCGACCGGACCGGACGCGGCGGCTGCCCTCGGTGCTGGTCGCCACCCGGCACGGCGAGTCCACCGCCAACGTGGAGTTCCGGCACGCGGACACCAGCGGGGCGCTCACCGTCCCGATCACCTGCCGGGACGCCGACATCCCGCTCTCCCTGCACGGCCAGGACCAGGCCCGCGACCTGGGCCGCTGGTGGGCCGAGCGGCCGCCCGCCGACCGGCCCCGCTCGGTGTGGTGCTCCCCGTACGTGCGCACCGCGGAGACCGCCCGGATCGCGCTGGCCCAGGCGTCCGGGCTGGGCGCCGTCCCGGTCGGGCTGGCGGTGCGCCACGACGAGCGGCTGCGCGACCGGGAGCTGGGCGTGCTGGAGATGCTCACCAAGGCGGCCATCGAGCGCGACCACCCGGCGGAGGCCGAGCGGCGGCGGCGGATGGGCGAGCTGTACTACCGGCCGCCCGGCGGCGAGTCCTGGCTGGACGTGGCGCTGCGGGTGCGCGACCTGCTGCGCGACCTGTGCGAGGAGGAGGCGGGCCGGCCGGTGCTGGTGGTGGCGCACGACTGCACCGTGCTGATGCTGCGGCACGTGCTGGACCGGCTGCCCGAGCAGGAGCTGCTGGCGCTGGACCCGGTGGCGAACTGCTCGACCAGCGTGTGGCGGGCCCGCGAGGGGCGGCTGCGGCCGGCCGGCTGGAACCAGACCGGCCACCTGTCGGCCTGACCGGCCGCCTGTCGGCCTGACCGGCCACCTGTCGGCCTGACCGGCCCCGACGCGCCCGGCCCGGCGCGTCCCGGCGCGTCCCGGCCCTCAGCGCGCCGGTTCCAGGCCCGCCGGGCCCCGCTCCCCGGCCCCGGCCCCGGCGGGCCGCCGCGGGCCGCCGAAGGCCCGCCGGTACGCCTGCGGGGTGGTGCCCAGCCAGCGGCCGAAGTGGTGCCGCAGCGCGGCGGCGTTGCCGAAGCCGCAGCGGGCGGCCACCGCGTCCACGCTCTGCCCGGTGGACTCCAGCAGGCGCTGGGCGAGCAGCACCCGCTGGCCGGTCAGCCAGCGGTGCGGGGTGGTGCCGGTCTCCTGCCGGAAGCGGCGGGCGAAGGTGCGCGGCGACATGTGGGCGAGCCGGGCGAGCTGCTCGACGCCGGTGTCCCGGTCGAGGTGGCGGCGCATCCACTCCAGCACCCCGGCCAGCGACTCGCCGTCGGCCTCGGGCAGCGGGCGGTTGATGAACTGGGCCTGGCCGCCGTCCCGGTGCGGGGCGACCACCATCCGGCGGGCGATCTCCCGGGCCACCTCGGCGCCCTGCACCTTGCGGACCAGGTGCAGGCAGGCGTCGATGCCCGCGGCGGTGCCGGCCGAGGTGATCACCGGGTGGTCGTCCACGTACAGCACGTCGGGTTCGACGGTGGTCAGCGGGAAGCGCTCGGCCATCAGCCCGGCGTACCGCCAGTGGGTGGTGCAGCGGCGGCCGTCGAGCAGGCCGGCCGCGCCGAGCAGGAAGCTGCCGGAGCAGATCGACAGCAGGTGGGCGCCGCGGTCGTGGGCGGCCCGCAGCGCCTCGGTGACCGCCGCGGGGTAGTGCGCGCGGATGCCGGTGGCGGTGGCGATCACCAGGTCGGCCTCGGCGATCCGCTCGGGGCCGTGCGGGACGTCGACGGTGAACCCGGCGTGGGTGCGCATCGGCCCGGGGCGGTCGCCGGCCAGCGCGAAGTCGTAGACCGGCAGGCCGGATTCGCTCCGGTCCAGGCCGAACACCTCGCAGGCCACGCCCAGTTCGAAGGGGTGGATCTCTTCCAGCACCACGACGGCGACGTTGTTCAGCATCCGCATGCCGCCAGGATGGCAGTGGCAGGATTTCGTGGCAATGGTGCGTTCCTGCCACTCGTTCCGGCCGCCCGGCCGCAGGACAGTGGAGCCATGACCACCGCGCTCGCCCTGCTGGGCCTCATCGGCAGTTTCGGACTCCTCGGCGTCCTGGTCGGCCGCGACCTGGACCGGCACGGCCGCCACGGCCGCGACAACGCGCACCGCCCCACCGGCTACCCGTCCGACCCGGACCTGGCGGACCGGCGCCGCCGCCCGTCCGGCACACTGTCCGGATGCAGCCCCCGCTCGTCCGCCGCGCCCTCGCCCGCGACCTCGCCGGAGCCGGGGAGGTCAGCGTCGAGGCGTTCGTCGGCGACGGCCACACCCGCCCCGGCTCGCCGTACGTCGACCTCCTGCGCGACGCCGCCCGCCGCGACCGGGAGGCCGAACTCCTGGTCGCCGTCGACGGCGCCGGAGCGGTGCTCGGCTGCGTGACCCTCGCGCCGGGCGGCACCGCGTGGGCGGACGTCGCCCGGCCCGGCGAAGGCGAGATCCGGATGCTCGCGGTCGGCGCGGCGGCCCGCGGCCGCGGCGTGGGCCGGGCGCTGGTGGCGGCGGCGGTCGAGCGCTGCCGGGAGCTGGGGCTGGCCGGGATGGCGTTCTCCACCCGTCCGGCGATGACCGCCGCGCACCGGCTCTACCGCGCCCTGGGCTTCGTCCGCTGCCCCGAACGGGACTGGTCGGCCGCCCCCGGGACGGACCTGCTGGTCTACACGATGCGGTTCTGACCCGCCCGGCGGACTTCCCGGTTTTTTCTCCGGCCGATCGGAAACCTCCGCGGCCCGTCCCCCGTTCTCCCCCTCGGCCGTCCGCTCCGGCGGGGCCGCCCAGGACACGCCGGGCGCGGGGCCGACGGTCCCTCAGGGGCCGTGCGGCCCGTTTCCGTTGTCTACGCGCGGCGCCACCGACGCGACACGCGCTACTACATCTGGTGCTTCCAGCTCCAGTCGCCACTACATGTATGCTCACTCTCGCTGTCGACGCAGGGGAATCCGGTGGGAATCCGGGGCTGCCCCGCAACGGTGAGCGGGCTGCAGCGACGCCCGCGCAGTCCGAGGACCTGCCGACGGTGTGCGACACGGCATCCCCGCAGACGCCATGCAGCACAGCTTTGCCGTCCGGTCTCGCGGGCGGACCGGGGGTGGTCTTCGGCGCGCCGGAACGCGTACGCGTTCCTTCGTGCTGCCCTCCCCTGGCCGCGTGCGGTGCCGGACACCCGAGAGCCACGTCCGCCGCCGCCACAGGAGAGAGTGCGCCTTGACCGTCGCCGCCTCAGTCACCCTGCCGTCCCAGGGATCCGCCGACGCCTTCACCGACCCCGGTGCGGCGTTGCTCCGGCTGCTCACCGACCGCAGCACCGACCTCCCCCAGGTGGACCCCGGCCACGTCGCCGCCGCCGCGCTGCGCGGCCGCCACGCCGGTTCGGACTTCGCCGAGCTGCGCGGGCTGGCCGTGGAGGCCGCCGCGTCGATGATCGCCGAGGACCCGCAGTACTCGAAGCTGGCCGCCCGCCTGCTGGCGCTGGAGATCCGCGACGAGGCCGCCACCCAGCACGTCACCTCGTTCTCCTCCTCGGTGGCCGTGGGCCACGCCGAGGGCCTGATCGGCGACGCCACGGCCGCGTTCGTGGCGCAGCACGCCGACCTGTTCGACTCGCTGATCGACGAGTCGGGCGACGACCGCTTCGAGTACTTCGGCCTGCGCACCGTGCAGTCCCGCTACCTGCTGCGCCACCCGATCACCCGCAAGGTGGTCGAGACCCCGCAGCACTTCCTGCTCCGCGTGGCGGCGGGCCTGGCGGTCGGCACCACCGAGGAGTCGGTGCGCGAGGTCGCCGAGCTGTACACCCTGATGAGCCGGCTGGAGTACCTGACCAGCTCGCCGACGCTGTTCAACTCCGGCACCCGGCACCCGCAGATGTCCTCCTGCTACCTGCTGGACTCGCCGCTGGACAACCTGGACTCGATCTACAACCGGTACGCCCAGATCGCCCGGCTGTCCAAGCACGCCGGCGGCATCGGCCTGTCCTACTCGCGGATCCGCTCGCGCGGCTCGCTGATCCGCGGCACCAACGGCAAGTCGAACGGCATCGTGCCGTTCCTGCGCACCCTGGACTCCTCCGTGGCGGCGGTCAACCAGGGCGGCCGGCGCAAGGGCGCGGCCTGCGTGTACCTGGAGACCTGGCACGCCGACATCGAGGAGTTCCTGGAGCTCCGCGACAACACCGGCGAGGAGGCCCGCCGGACCCACAACCTGAACCTGGCGCACTGGATCCCGGACGAGTTCATGCGCCGGGTCAACGCCAACGCCGACTGGTCGCTGTTCTCCCCGGCGGACGTGCCGGAGCTGGTCGACCTGTGGGGCGCCGAGTTCGACGAGGCGTACGTCAAGGCCGAGCTGGCGGGCAAGGCGGTGCGCACCATCCCCGCGCAGACCCTGTACGCCCGGATGATGCGCACCCTGGCGCAGACCGGCAACGGCTGGATGACCTTCAAGGACGCCTCCAACCGGGCCGCCAACCAGACCGCGCTGCCGGGCCGCACGGTGCACTCCTCGAACCTGTGCACCGAGATCCTGGAGGTCACCGACGACTCGGAGACCGCGGTCTGCAACCTCGGCTCGGTCAACCTGGGCGCGCACGTCGCCCCCGGCGCCACCGCCGCCGACCTGGTGAACGCGATGGACTGGGAGCGCCTGGACGCCACCGTCCGCACCGCGGTGACCTTCCTCGACCGCGTGATCGACATCAACTTCTACCCGACCACCGAGGCCGGGACGTCCAACTCCCGCTGGCGCCCGGTCGGCCTGGGCGTGATGGGCCTGCAGGACGTCTTCTTCCAGCTGCGGATCGACTTCGACTCCGCCGAGGCGGTCGCCCTCTCCACCCTGATCGCCGAGCGCATCATGCTCACCGCGTACGAGCGCTCCGCCGACCTGGCCGAGCAGTTCGGCCGGCACGAGGCGTACGGCGAGACCCGGGCCGCCCGCGGCCAGCTGCACATCGACCACTTCGGGTCCGCGAACCCGCACTGGGCCGGCCGCTGGGACGCGCTGCGCGAGCGGATCGCCGAGGTCGGCCTGCGCAACTCGCTGCTGCTGGCGATCGCCCCGACCGCGACCATCGCGTCCATCGCCGGCGTCTACGAGTGCATCGAGCCGCAGGTCTCCAACCTGTTCAAGCGCGAGACCCTCTCCGGCGAGTTCCTCCAGGTCAACCCGTACCTGGTGCGCGAGCTCAAGGAGCTCGGCGTCTGGGACCAGCAGACCCGGGACGCGCTGCGCGACGCCAACGGCTCCATCCAGGAGTTCAACTGGCTGCCGCAGGAGGTCCGTTCGCTGTACCGCACGGCGTGGGAGCTGCCGCAGCGCGCGCTGATCGACCTGGCCGCCGCCCGGCAGCCGTACATCGACCAGAGCCAGTCGCTGAACCTGTTCATGGCGGCGCCGACCATCGGCAAGCTCTCCTCGATGTACTCGTACGCCTGGAAGGTCGGTCTGAAGACCACCTACTACCTGCGCTCCCGCCCGGCGACCCGGATCGCCCAGGCCGCGTCCGGAGCCGCCCGCACCGCCGCCCCCGTCCCGGTGCAGTCCCCCGCCCTCTCCCAGGCCGAGCAGGACGCCATCGCCTGCTCGCTGGAGAACCCCGAGTCCTGCGAGGCGTGCCAGTGAGCACCGAAGACCAGAAGAAGATGCTGCTCGACCCCGGCTTCGAGCTGACGCTCCGTCCGATGCGCTACCCGTCGTTCTACGACCGGTACCGGGACGCGATCAAGAACACCTGGACGGTGGAGGAGGTGGACCTGCACTCCGACGTCGCCGACCTCGCCAAGCTCTCCGAGGGCGAGCGGCACATGATCGGGCGGCTGGTCGCGTTCTTCGCCACCGGCGACTCGATCGTCGCCAACAACGTGGTGCTGAGCCTCTACAAGCACATCAACTCCCCCGAGGCCCGGCTCTACCTGTCGCGGCAGCTGTTCGAGGAGGCCGTGCACGTCCAGTTCTACCTGACGCTGCTGGACACCTACCTGCCCGACCCGGAGGACCGCAACGCGGCCTTCGCCGCGGTGGAGAACATCCCCTCCATCGCGCAGAAGGCCCAGTTCTGCTTCAAGTACATGAACGCGGTCGACCACATCGAGTCGCTGCAGTCGAAGGAGGACCGCCGGGCCTTCCTGCTCAACCTGATCTGCTTCGCGGCCTGCGTCGAGGGCCTGTTCTTCTACGGCGCCTTCGCGTACGTGTACTGGTTCCGCAGCCGCGGCCTGCTGCACGGCCTGGCCACCGGCACCAACTGGGTGTTCCGCGACGAGTCGATGCACATGGACTTCGCGTTCTCCGTGGTCGACACCGTCCGCGAGGAGGAGCCCGACCTCTTCGACGACAAGATGGCCCGGCAGGTCACCGAGATGCTGGAGGAGGCCGTCGAGGCCGAGCTCCAGTTCGCCCGCGACCTGTGCGGCGAGGGCCTGCCCGGCATGAACACCGAGTCGATGCGCGAGTACCTCCAGGCCGTCGCCGACCAGCGCCTGGCCCGGCTCGGCCTGCCGGTCCGGTACGGCTCGACCAACCCGTTCGGCTTCATGGAGCTGCAGAACGTCCAGGAGCTGACCAACTTCTTCGAGCGCCGGGTCTCCGCCTACCAGATCGCCGTCGAGGGCTCGGTCTCCTTCGACGACGACTTCTAGGCCGCCGGCCCGGGAGACAGCACGGAGGGCCGCACCCCGCGGGGTGCGGCCCTCCGCCGTGCGTCCGGGGCCGTCAGGCGTTCGGGACGGTCGCGTACTTGGGGGTGCCGTCGGCCATCTGCCGCAGCGCGTCCTTGCGGTCCCGCTTGGAGAGCCGGTCGATGTACAGGTACCCGTACAGGTGGTCGGTCTCGTGCTGGAGGCAGCGGGCGAAGAAGCCGGTGCCCTCGACCCGGACGGGGTTGCCGTCCTTGTCCTGGCCGGTGACGGCCGCGTAGTCGGGGCGGGCCAGCTCCTGGTAGGCGGTGGGGACGGACAGGCAGCCCTCCTGGCCGTCGTCCAGCACCCGGCGGCCGGCCGGCAGCTCCTCCAGCACCGGGTTGACCACGTGGCCGATGTGCCGGACGCCCTCGTCGTCGGGGCAGTCGTAGACGAAGACCTTCAGGTCGACGCCGATCTGGTTGGCGGCCAGGCCGACGCCCTCCGCCGCGTACATCGACTGGAACATGTCGTCGATCAGCGCGGACAGTTCGGCGTCGAAGGCGGTGACGGTCTTCACCTCGCGGTGCAGCACCGGGTTGCCGACCACGGTGATCGGACGCGCGGTGCCCCGGGACAGGTCCGGCTCCTCGCCGACCACCCGCTGGGGCTCGCCGTCCTCGTGGTCGTGGTCGTGCTCGTGGTCGTGCTGCTCGGCCATCGCTCGGTTCCGCTTTCGTCCGCTTCCGCCTGGTGTACCGGTCCAGGGTACGGGGCGCGGGCCCGCCGGGGTCAGCAGACCTCTTCGAGGTCCCGGTAGGCGCGGGTGGCCGGGGAGGCCGCGACCCAGCGCTCCAGCAGCGCCCGGACCAGGCCGGCCGGCGCGGCGATCCCGCACTCGCGCTCGACCTGCCAGGGACCGCCGGCCGCGCCCTGGCTGAGGTGGCTGAGGTGGCCGGGGTGCAGCGGGTCGCCGTCGTCGTGCGGGTCGTGGTGGGCGGTGTGGCCGTCGTCGATCGCCATCCGGGACTCCGAGCAGGTGCGGCACAGCAGCCGCACCGAGGACGTCCAGTCCTCGGCGGCGTACCCGGCGTCGGCCACCGTCTTCTCCAGCGCGTCCCGGTCGGCGGCGGTGGCGGCCTGCAGCAGCACCACCCAGGTCGGCACGGGGGACGGCGCCCACAGCTCGATCTCGTCGAAGACCGGGTAGGCGACGCCGTCGGCGACCCGCTCGCCGTGCGGGGCGCCGTCGTGCAGCACCACCTCGCCCCAGCGGCGGCCGGAGGACGGCAGCGGGATGGACAGCACCTCGATCCGGGCCGGGTCCAGCCGCCGGCCCCACACCACCTCGGACTCGCCGTCCGGGGAGAGCCGCACCGGGGTGGTGCCCAGGTCGAGCTCGATCGGCCCGTCCAGCGCGGGCCCGCCGGGCAGCCGCAGCCCGTACGCCTGCCAGGCGCGGCGGGCCAGCGGCCAGTCCTGCAGGGCGGTGGCGGTGATGCCGAGGTTCCACCAGTCCGGGGCGCCGTGCTGGCGGTCGAGCAGCGCGACGGCGCGCAGGCCGGCCGAGCGGGCCTGCTCCCAGTCGCGGCGGAACTTGTGCAGCAGGGCCAGGTTGAACCAGGAGTCCGACAGCCACGGCTCCAGGTCCGCTGCCATCACCAGCAGCGCCCCGGCGTCCTCGTAGCGGCCGTCGCCGATCAGGGTGAACGCACGGTCGGTGGTCTGCCGCCAGGTCGCCGACGGACGGTGCCGTGCGCGGTGGAAGATCCTCACGTTGGTCCCTTGCCGTCGGTCGTCACCGGGTCGCCCCGCCTCCGGGTCTTCCCGCCACGACCGCATCCAACCACGCCCGCCCCCGGCCGCGCGCCCCGCGCGGCCATTCAGGCCGCCGGGCGGCAGCGCCCCTCCGGACCGCGGGCGGCGCGGTGGCCGCGGCGGCCGAGCCGGGCCAGCGCGTCCAGCACCACCGGGTCGTAGCCGTGCCCGGCGTCCAGCCGCAGGTGCTCCAGCGGGTCGAGCAGGCCCGCCCGGGGGCGGTCGGCGGCGGCGGTGCGCAGGTCGTCGTGGGCGTTGGCGACCCGGATGATCCGGGAGGCCAGCGGCAGGGTGGGGTCGTGCCGGCCGTCGGCGAGGCGGCACGGGTCGGCCAGCCGGGCGACCTGCTGCCACACCTGCCGGGGCACCCCGGTGCGCTGGATCACCTCGCTGCCGAGCCGGGCGATCCGTTGCTGCTCGCCGTCGGGCAGCAGCGCGGTGGCCCCGCCCGGGACGGGCTCGACCAGCGACAGCTGCCCGATGTCGTGCATCAGCGCGGCGTACTCCAGCAGCGTCAGCTCCCGGCTGCCGAGCCCGAGCTCGCGCCCCAGCGCGCACGCCGTGTCGGCGACCCGGCGGGCGTGCCCGGGGGTGGTGTACCCAGCGATCTCGGTGGCCCGGGCCAGCGTCTCGATGGTCTGCCCGGTGGTGGCCCGGACGGCGACGGCCCGCCGGAACGACGCCTGGGCGAGCAGCAGCGGCAGGCAGAACACCGGCAGCGCCCACAGCCCGGCCTCCCCGGCGAGCAGGCTCAGCAGCAGCCCGGTGGCGACCTGCGCGGAGCCGATGCCGAGCAGCGCGTGCAGCTGGTCGTCCAGCGCGGCGGCGTACCGCAGCCCGCTCCGGGCGGCCTGCTGGGCGGCGGCCAGCACCGCGTCGCCGAGCGCGGCCAGCGCGGCCACGCCCGCCAGCAGCGCCCCGTACGCGGGCCCCGGCATCCGGTCGGTGAGCCCGGAGTTGTACAGCGGCTGGAACAGCAGCGCGGCGAACGAGACGGTGACCAGCCGGCGGGCCGCGGAGTCGGAGCCGGCCGGCGGGACGGGCGGGCGGTGCCGGGCCACGGCCAGCAGGTGCTGCCCGGCGGCCTGGGCGGCCAGCCCGAGCAGCGTGCCGGCCGCGGTGACGGCGGTGACCTGCAGCACCCCGTGGGTGGTGGGCAGGCCGTGCAGCGGTCCGAGCAGCGCGTAGGCGAGGGCGACGGCGGTGGCAACCGGCGCGGGTTCGCGGTCGCCGGGCAGCGCGGGCCCGGCGCACTGGCCGAGCGCGACCAGCCCGGTGAAGGCCAGTGCCACGCCGCCCTGGGCGACGCCGTCGGCCAGGGCGTGCAGGAGCCCGGCGGTGCCGAGCAGGCCGGCCGCGAGGACCAGCAGGTCGGCCGGGGCCGGGCGGCGGCGGGTGTTCACGCCGCTCCCCCGGTCGGCAGGCCGGTGCCGGACTGCTGCGGCAGCCGGGCCGGTTCGGGCACGCCGAGCGGGATGTCGGGCACCTCGCCGTCCCAGCCGCCGGGCGGCGGCGGTTCGGGCTGCCAGCCGTGCTCGGCGACGGCCTCGACCAGGGCGGTGACCATCACCGGGTCGAACTGGCTGCCCGCGCACCGCTCCAGTTCGGCGACCGCCTCCGGGACGGGGCGGCCGCGCCGGTAGGAGCGGGTGGAGGTCATCGAGTCGAAGGCGTCGGCGACCGAGATGATCCGGGCGAACTCGGGGATCCGCTCCCCCGCCAGGCCGTACGGGTAGCCGCGGCCGTCCATCCGCTCGTGGTGGTGCAGGATGCCGTCCCGGCCCTCGCCGAGGAAGTCCAGCTGCCGCACCAGCTCGTGGCCGAACACCGGGTGCACCTCCACCGCGCGCCGCTCGGCGTCGGTCAGCGGCCCGTTGCGGCGCAGCAGTTCGGTGGCCACCGCGAGCTTGCCGACGTCGTGCAGCGTCCCGGCGAAGTGCAGGGTTCGCACCCGGTCCTCGGCCAGCCCGAGCTGGCGGGCGATCAGCACCGAGGCCCGGCCGACGCGTTCGCTGTGGCCGCGGGTGTAGGCGTCCTTGATCTCCACCGCCTGCACCAGCGCCTGCACGGTGGCCCGGTGCGCGGCCCGCTCGCGGTGGCCCTGCGCGGACAGCCAGGCGGTGATGGTCAGCGGCAGCAGGCCGAGCACCGCGGCGAACGCCCCGTACGGGCCCTGCCACAGCACGGCGATCATCAGCCCGCCCGCGCCGTGCAGCAGCGCGGCGGGCGCGGCCCGGCGCAGGCCGCGCAGCGCGCCCGGACCCGACCCGGCGCAGGTCAGCCGGACCATGCCGGCCACCAGCACGCCGTTGACCAGGCAGAACGTCAGGATCGCGGCCAGCGCGCCGAGTGCCGCCCCGGGGAAGCGGGTGCCGAGCAGCAGCCGGACCCCGCCGAGCAGCCGGAACACCTCGGCGGCGGCCGCCGCGGCCAGGGCCAGCTGGGCGCCGTTCCACACCCGGCGCAGCCCGCGCGGGTGCACGGCCGGGCCGAGCAGGGCGCCGGGCAGGGCGACCAGGGCGGCGGCGGCGGGCGGCAGCATCAGCACGCCGGCGAACAGCACCGGGAAGAAGCCGCTGCCGCGCGGGTCGGCGGGGGTCTCGTCGGCGGGGCGGCCGCGCAGCCGGCGCCAGACCCGGGCGCACGGGGTGCGGGCGCCCTGCGCCAGCGACTCCAGGCACAGGTGCAGCAGGGCGAGCAGGCCGATCCTGGGCCACTCCAGCTCCGGGCCGGCCACGGCCAGCGGCAGCAGCACCGCGCACGCGGCCGCCAGGACGACGGCCAGGTAGCCCAGCGCCCGCCCCGGCAGGGCGGCGCGCTGCTCGCGTGCGCTTGCGCTGGCGATCTCGGCCTCCCCCGCCCGTACGGGCCCTCCGACGTGAGGACTCGTCAGAGAATAGGGCCCGCCCGGACGGACACGGCGCACGATCGCGCATCGCCGCAGCCGGAGCAGCGACAGCTCACCCGATCGAGTGAGCGCTACTCCGCGGTCGCGACCGCCGAGCCGTGCCCGGCCGCCCCGTCGACCGTCACCTCGACGCTCACCGCGGACACCTCGATCACCGAGGTGTCCACCTCGCCGGAGCGCTGGGTGCGGATCGAGTCGATCCGGGCCAGCACCTTCGCCCGCAGGTCGGTCGGGGTGTCGTCACAACCGCAGGAGCGCTTGATCAGCGCCTTGATCGCCTGCTCCAGGCCGTACTTCTCCAAGCACGGCGAGCACTCGTCGAAGTGCACCCGCAGCTTGGCGCAGTCGCCCTCGGCCATCTCGTTGTCGAGGAACTCGTAGAGGTGGTCGAGCACCTCGCCGCACTCGGTCTCGTGCGGATCTCCGCAGCTCATGAGCCCGCGCCCTTCGCTTCCTGCCCTGCACCGGTACCGGCCGGGACCAGCCCCCGCTCGCGGGCGTAGTCCTCCAGCATGCCGCGCAACTGGCGGCGGCCACGGTGCAGTCGGGACATCACCGTACCGATGGGTGTACCCATGATGTCCGCGATCTCCTTGTACGCAAAGCCCTCGACGTCCGCGAGGTACACCGCGATCCGGAATTCCTCCGGGATCGCCTGCAGCGCGTCCTTCACGTCGCTGTCCGGCAGGTGGTCGAGCGCCTGCGTCTCGGCCGACCGCAGACCGGTCGACATGTGCGACTCGGCGCGCGCCAGCTGCCAGTCCTCGATCTCCTCGGCCGCGGTGCGCTGGGGTTCGCGCTGCTTCTTGCGGTACGAGTTGATGAACGTGTTGGTGAGGATGCGATACAGCCACGCCTTGAGGTTGGTGCCCTCGCGGAACTGGTGGAACGACGCGTACGCCTTGGCGAACGCCTCCTGGAGCAGGTCCTCCGCGTCGGCCGGGTTGCGGGTCATCCGCAGCGCCGCCGAGTACATCGGATCCAGGTAGCCGAGCGCGTCGCGCTCGAAGCGCTCGCGCCGGGCCCCCTCGCTCTCGTTCTCGGACACCCGGAAGGTGTCCTCGCCGATCGCCTCGGCCAGTTCGTCGCCGGTGAGCTGTTCGCCCTCCGGACGGCCCTGGTCGGCGCCAGCAGCGCCCGACACGGCCGCGTCATCGGTCCCGACGACCGGACCCACCTCCTCGGAAACCCGCACACGGCCCGCTTCGGGCCGACCCGCAAGCGAGGATATCGGGCTGACCGGCTTCTCGCCCGCGGCAACCCACTCCGACCAGTCCGGCAGGAGCGCAGACTGCGCAGCCCGCTCTTCCGGCCGCTCGCGGCACGCGATCGAACCCATGGACGCTGCCTTTCCACCCGGGGCATCTTCTGACGACTCGTGCAACCCCGCGAACCGCCGCCGCATTCCCGGGCCACCGCTGTGCGACCCGGCTCACTGTCCGGACCGCGACCTTGCCGGTGCGGAGGCGCGCAGGGGCGGAGACGCGAAGGCGCGTGGCTGTGCGGGCGTGCGGGCGATGGGCCGGCCCGGCGGGGTGGCTCCGGCCGGGTGCCTCAGGGGCGGAGCCAGTCGGCGACCGCCCCCGTGATCAGCTCCAGGGCGGCCTCCCGGGTGAGCGGGGCCCGCTTCGGGACGGTGAAGCCGTGCCCGGCGTGCGGCACCCCGACCAGGCGGTGGCCGGCCGGCAGCCCGGGGAACTCCGCCGGGGTGCCGAAGGTGTCCGCGCCGCCCTGGACGACCAGCGTGGGCAGGCCGGTGCCGAGCAGTTCGTCCGCCCGGCTCCGCTCCGGCCGGCCCGGCGGGTGCAGCGGGAAGGCCAGCGCGAGGACGCCCGCCGCGCCGAGGGCGGACGAGGTCCGGCAGGCGACCCGGGCCCCGGCGCTGCGGCCGCCCGCGTACACCGGCAGCCCCTCCTCGGCGACGGCGGCGAACTGCGCGGGCCACCCCGCGTCGAGCACCGCCGGCGCCGGCGCCAGCTTCCGCCCGGCCACCCGCCAGGGCTGCTCGGCCAGCACCACGCTGACCCCGCCGGCCGGCAGCACCGCCGCGAGCGCCCGCAGATCGGGGGCCTCGACCCCGCCCCCCGCCCCGTGCCCGAGGAGCAGGACGGCCCGCGCCCCGTCGGCCCGGAACCAGTGGAGCCGGGCGTCCCCGGCAGGAGTCTCGACGATCCGCTGCATGCCGCAGAGCGTATAGAGAGGGGACCCCGCCCCGGAGGAACACTCCCGCCCCACCCGAAAGCCCCACCCATCCCGTCCCCCACCCGAAAGCCCCACCACCGCCCCCGCCCGGAGGACACCCCGCTCCCCGCCCGGAGGGCGACTCCCGGCTCAGAACAGCGTCGTGAGGTCGTCCTCGGTGAGCGGCCGGGTCAGCCCCGGGTGGTTGTTGCGGATCCTGCCGACCTCGTCGGGGACGGCGTGGATGCGCAGCGCGCCGGGCGGGGGCGGGGTGAGGTCGGCGGTCTCGGCGTGCGGGTCGAGCCAGGCGTCCCAGCGGTCGGGGCCGAGGTGGAGCGGCATCCGTTCGTGGACGGGGGCGAGCAGCGGTTCGGCGGCGGTGGTGACGATGGTGCAGGTGACCAGCCAGGCGTCGGGGTGGCCGCCGGGGCGTTCGCGGTCGCGCCAGAACTCGTACAGCCCGGCGAGGGCGAGCGGCGCGCCGTCGGCGCGGTGCACGAAGTAGGGGCGGCGGGGCGGGCGGGAGAGGTCGTCGGTGGGGGCGGTCTGCCACTCGTAGTAGCCGTCGACGGGTATCAGGCAGCGGCGGGAGGCGTACGCCTGGCGGTAGGCGGGCTTCTCGTGGACGGTCTCCGCCCGGGCGTTGATCATCTTGACCGCGGTGTCGGCGCTGCTCGCCCAGCCGGGCACCAGGCCCCAGCGCAGGGCGTGCAGTTGGCGGACGGGGCGGCGCTGTCCGCGCGGGGCCCGGTCGAGGACGGCGTAGGTCTTCGCGGTGGGGGCGACGTTCCAGCTGGGGGCGATCGTCTCGGTCGGGTCCCACTGCTGGACGCCGAACAGGCGGACCAGTTCGGCGGGGTCGGTGGAGGAGGCGAAGCGTCCGCACATGGGGCCCAGCTTGCCAGAGCGGGCCGGGCGGGACGGGGCGTCCGGGAGAACCGGTGGCTTCCGGCGGCCCGTCCTTCCGTGGGAGGCTGCCCGCCCCGGGCAGGGGAAGCGGCGGTGATCGGAGGTCGGCGGCGATGGACTTCGCGCAACTGTGGGACCGGGTGTCGGCCGTGCGGCCGGACCCTCCGCACTGGCTGGTGTGGGGCACGGCGGCGGTGGCGTTCCTGGCGGTGGCGGTGCGGCCGGTGTGGCTGTGGACCCGCACCGTGGTGACGATCGCGCACGAGGGCGGGCACGGGCTCACCGCGCTGCTGACCAGGCGGCGGCTGTCGGGGATCCGGCTGCACTCGGACACCTCGGGGCTGACGGTCTCCTCCGGGAAGCCGACCGGCCCCGGCATGGTGCTGACCGCCGCGGCGGGCTACCCGGCGCCGTCGCTGCTGGGCCTGGGCGGGGCGGCGCTGCTGGCGGCGGGGCGGACCACCGCGCTGCTGTGGATCGGGATCGCGCTGCTGGCGGCGATGCTGCTGACGCTGCGCAACCTGTTCGGGGTGGTGGCGGTGCTGGTGACCGGCGGGGCGTTCGTCGCGGTGTCCTGGTACGGGACGGCCGAATGGCAGGGGGCGTTCGCCTACCTGGGGGTGTGGTTCCTGCTGCTGGCGGGGGTGCGTCCGATGCTGGAGCTGTGGGCGACCCGGCGGCGGCGCGGCGGCGCGCCCGGCTCGGACGCGGACCAGTTGGCGCGGCTGACGGGTGTTCCGGGGGCGCTGTGGGTGGTGCTGTTCCTGGCGGTGGCGCTGGCCTGCCTGGGGCTCGGGGCGGCCTGGCTGCTGCCCCGGTAGCGGCGGCGCGCCTCATAGACTGGCGCCATGACCGACTCCCTGTGGCCCGCTCCCGTCGCCACCGCCGCCGTGGACGCGACCGTGACCATCCCCGGCTCGAAGTCCGCGACCAACCGCGCGCTGGTGCTGGCCGCCCTCGCGGACGGTCCGGGCTGGGTGCGCCGCCCGCTGCGCAGCCGCGACTCGCAGTTGATGGCGGACGGCCTGCGGGCGCTGGGCGTGACGGTCGAGGAGACGGTGAACGCGGCGTCCGGCGGCACCGGCGGCGGCGAGGCGTGGCGGGTGATCCCGGCCGAGCGGCTGCTCGGCCCGGCCCGGGTGGACGTGGGCAACGCGGGGACGGTGATGCGCTTCCTGCCGCCGCTGGCCACCCTGGCGGACGGCCCGGTGCACTTCGACGGCGACCCGCGCAGCCACGAACGCCCGCAGCACGGGGTGATCGACGCGCTGCGCGCGCTGGGCGCCCGGATCGAGGACGGCGGCCGCGGCGGCTTCCCGCTGACCGTGCACGGCACCGGCGCGCTGGACGGCGGCGCGGTGGAGCTGGACGCCTCGTCCTCCTCGCAGTTCGTCTCGGCGCTGCTGCTGTCCGGGGCGCGCTTCCAGCACGGCGTGGAGGTCCGCAACACCGGCGGGCCGGTGCCCTCGCTGCCGCACATCCGGATGACCGTCGACATGGTCCGCAAGGCCGGCGGCCAGGTCGACGCGCCGGAGGACGGCGGCGAGAAGGACGTCTGGCGGGTCACCCCGGGCGCGCTGATCGGCCGCGACCTGGTGGTCGAGCCGGACCTGTCGAACGCGGCCCCGTTCTTCGCGGCGGCGCTGGCCACCGGCGGCCGGGTGACCGTCCGGGACTGGCCGGAGCACACGTACCAGCCGGGCGACCAGCTGCGCGAGATCTTCACCGCGATGGGCGGCTCCTGCGAGTTCGTGAACCGGCAGAGCACCGACGAGGGGCTGCGGTTCACCGGCACCGGCAAGATCCACGGCATCGAGGCGGACCTGCACGACGTCGGCGAGCTGACCCCGGTGATCGCCGCGGTGGCGGCGCTGGCCGACTCCGAGTCGCACCTGTACGGCATCGCGCACCTGCGCCTGCACGAGACCGACCGGCTGGCCGCGCTGGCGAAGGAGATCAACGCCCTGGGCGGCGACGTCAGCGAGACGGAGGACGGGCTGCGGATCCGGCCCCGGCCGCTGCACGGCGGCGTCTTCCACACCTACGAGGACCACCGGCTGGCCACCGCCGGCGCCGTCCTGGGCCTGGTCGTCGACGGCGTGCTGGTGGAGGACGTGGCGACCACCGCCAAGACCCTGCCGGACTTCCCGCGGATGTGGGCCGACCTCCTCGGCCAGGGCTGACGGGGGGAGAGCAGCATGCGCCGCTACGACAAGAACGCCGACGAGGACGACATCCGCAGCCGCCCGGGCCGCCGGGGCTCCCGCCCCCGCACCCGGATCCGGCCCAAGCACGAGGACGCCGCCGAGGCGATGATCCTCACCGTGGACCGGGGCCGGATGACCTGCCTGGTCGACGGCGGCACGAAGGACGAGCGCCAGGTCGTCGCCATGAAGTCCCGCGAGCTGGGCCGCAAGGGCGTCGTCGTGGGCGACACCGTCAGCGTGGTCGGCGACCTGTCCGGCGAGCCGGACACGCTGGCCCGGATCGTCCGGGTCGAGGAGCGCAGCTCGGTGCTGCGCCGCACCGCGGACGACGACGACCCGTACGAGCGGATCGTGGTCGCCAACGCCCAGCAGATGGCCATCGTCACCGCGCTGGCCAACCCCGAGCCGCGCCCCCGGCTGATCGACCGCTGCCTGGTGGCCGCGTACGACGCCGGGATGGAGCCGCTGCTGGTGCTCACCAAGTCCGACCTGGCCTCCGCCGACGAGCTGCTGGAGTCGTACGCGCCGCTGGGCATCCGCTACGTGGTGACCCGGGCCGACGAGCTGGAGACGGCCGGGGCGGAGGCCGTCCGGGAGCACCTGCGCGGGCGCACCACGGTGTTCATCGGGCACTCCGGCGTCGGCAAGACCACCCTGGTCAACGCGCTCGTCCCGGCGCACCAGCGGACCACCGGCCGGGTCAACTCCGTCACCGGCCGGGGCCGGCACACCACGGTCTCCGCGCTGGCCCTGCGGCTGCCCCCGCCGCCGGGCGCGAAGCCGGGCTCGAAGAAGGCGCTGGACCCGGGCTGGGTGATCGACACTCCCGGCTTCCGCTCCTTCGGCCTGTCCCACATCGACCCGTCCCGGGTCATCCTCGCCTTCCCCGACCTGGAGCCGGGCACCGCGGACTGCCCGCGCGCCTGCTCGCACGACGAACCGGACTGCGCGCTGGACGCCTGGGTGGCCGACGGGCACGCCGATCCGGCCCGGCTGTACTCGCTGCGCCGGCTGCTGGCCACCCGCGAGACGTCCGAGGGGGACTGAGAAATCGGCGCGATCACGAGTCGCTGGGGCCGCTGCGCTGGGTAACGATAGGAAGGTCACACCGTCCTACCTGACAGGGAGTCAACCCGATGGCATGGGCCATGGTGATCCTCGCCGGTCTGCTGGAAACGGGATTCGCGGTCAACCTGAAGCTCAGCCACGGCTTCACCAAGCTCTGGCCCACCATCAGCTTCGCGCTCTTCGCGCTGGGCTCCTTCGGCCTGCTCACCCTCTCCCTGAAGTCCCTCCCGGTCGGCAGCGCCTACGCGGTGTGGACGGGCATCGGCGCGGCCGGCACCGCGGTGTACGGAATGGTCTTCCTCGGCGAGTCCTCCTCCACCCTCAAGCTGGTCTCCATCTCCCTGGTCATCGCCGGCGTGATCGGTCTGCAGCTCAGCGGCTCGGGACACTGAGTCCGCTAGGGTTCCGTGCATGGCCGACTACCACGACGACCTCCGACTCGCCCACGTCCTCGCCGACTCGGCCGACTCGATCACCATGGAGCGCTTCAAGGCGCTCGACCTGAAGATCGAGACGAAGCCGGACCTGACCCCGGTCAGCGACGCCGACAAGGCCGCCGAGGAACTCGTCCGCTCCGTCCTGCAGCGGGCCCGCCCGCGGGACGCGGTGCTCGGCGAGGAGTACGGGCTGCAGGGCTCCGGCCCGCGCCGCTGGGTGATCGACCCGATCGACGGCACCAAGAACTACGTCCGCGGCGTCCCGGTCTGGGCCACCCTGGTCGCCCTGCTGGAGGAGCAGCCCGACGGCGAGCACGTCCCGGTGGTCGGCATCGTCTCCGCCCCGGCGCTCGGCCGCCGCTGGTGGGCCGCGAAGGACCTGGGCGCGTTCGCCGGGCGCAGCCTCGCCAAGTCCCAGCGCATCCACGTCTCCAAGGTCTCCCGCCTCGCCGACGCCTCGCTCTCCTTCTCCTCGCTCAGCGGCTGGGAGGAGCGCGCCCGCCTCGACGCCTTCCTCGACCTGACCCGGATCTGCTGGCGCACCCGCGCCTTCGGCGACTTCTGGTCCTACATGATGGTCGCCGAGGGCGCCGTCGACATCGCCGCCGAACCCGAGCTCTCCCTCTGGGACATGGCCGCCCCCTGCATCATCGTCCAGGAGGCCGGCGGCCGCTTCACCGGCCTCGACGGCATCGACGGCCCCACCGGCGCGGACGCGGTCGCCACCAACGGCGTCCTCCACGAGGCGGCGCTGCGCTCGCTCAGCGTGTAAGGGGGCGGAGGCGGGGGCCCGGGGAGACGCACCGGGCCGAGGCGGAAGCGCCCGCGCAGTACTACGCGGCTACGCGGCTACGCGGAGAGCTCCGCGTTGAGCGCGCCCAGCAGCCGCCCCGCCCGCTCCGCGACCTCCGCGGGGCCGTACTCCGCCGCGCGCCTGCACCAGTTCTCGGCCTGGACGGCCTCCCCCCGCCGCAGCGCCAGCAGCGCGAGCCGGAGGGCCGCCCGGCCGTGGCCGGCGTCCGCGGCGCGGGTGTACCAGAGCATGGCCTCGGCCTCGCTGTCCTGGCGGGCCAGCAGCAGGCCGAGGTTGAAGGCGGCGCTGCGGCTGCCGCCCTCGGCGGCGCGCCGGTACCAGCTCTCGGCGATCTGGAGGGCACCGCGTTCGGCGGCGCGCACGCCCATCCGGACCTGGGCGCGGCGGTGTCCGGCGTCGGCGGCGGTGGCGTACCAGTGCTCGGCCTCGGCGTCGGCGTCGCCGCGGCGGTCGAGCAGCGAGGCGAGCCGGAAGGCGCCCTCCGCGGAGCCGCCGTCGGCGGCCTGCCGGTAGCGGTCCAGGGCTCCGGCGAGGTTGCCGCGCTGTTCCTGGGCGACGGCGAGTTGCAGGGCGGCCTCGCCGTGGCCCTCGGCGGCGGCGCGGGCGTACCACTCCTGGGCCTGCCCGGTCTCGCCGCGGCCGGCGTGCAGCACGCCGAGGTTGAAGGCGCCGTCGACGGAGCCGGCTTCGGCGGCCTTGGAGAACCAGGGTTCGGCACCGGACTCGTCGCCGCGCTGGAGCAGGACGATCGCGAGCGCGTTGCAGGCTTCGCGGTGCCCGGCGTAGGCGGCGCGGCGGTACCACTGCTCGGCCTGCGCCTCGCGGCCGGCTCCGGCGCACAGCAGGCCGAGGTTGAAGGCGCCGTTGTGGTCGCCGGCGTCGAGGGCGGCGCGGTACCAGCGTTCGGCGACGGTGCTCTCGCCGCGGCCGGCGTGCAGGGCGCCGAGGGCGTTGGCGGCGGTGCCGTCGCCGGCTTCGGCGGCCTCCTGCCACCACTCGGCGGCGGCGGAGAGGTCTCCGGTGTCGCGGAGCAGGAAGCCGAGGGCGCAGGCGGCGCGGGCCTCGCCGTTCTGGGCGGACTGCCGGTACCAGCGGGCGGCCTCGTCGAGGTCGCCGCGGGCTTCGAGCAGGACGCCGAGGCGCAGGGCGGCGCGGGCGTGGCTGCGGGCGGCGGCGGTGCGGTACCAGGTCTCGGCGGTGTCCTTGTCGCCGGCGGCCTCGCGCATCCGGGCGAGCCGGTAGGCGGCCTCGCGGTGGCCGGAGTCGGCGGCGGCCTTGAACCAGCGTTCGGCGCGGACGTCGCGGCGGTGCTCCATCAGGTCGCCGAGGGCGTAGGCGCCGAGCGGGTGGCCCTGTTCGGCGGCGAAGTGCAGCCAGTACTCGGCGGCCTCCTCCTCGCCCTGGTCGCGCAGTTGCAGGCCGAGGGCGTGGGCGGCGGGGGCGGAGCCGGCCACGGCGGCCTGCCGCCACCACTGGGCGGCCTCGGCGCGGTGGCCCTGCTGGTGGAGCAGGACGCCGAGGTTGTTGGCGGCGGCGCGCAGTCCGGCGGCGGCGGCGGAGCGCAGGTACGGTTCTGCGTCGCGCAGGTCGCCGCGGCGCAGCAGGAGGGCGCCGAGCTGGCTGGCGGCGTTCGGGTCGCCGGCGTCGGCGGAGCCGCGGTGGCGGGCTTCGAGGGCGGCCTGTTCGCGGGCGGCGAGGGCGGTCTCGAAGCTGTCGTCGCCGTCGTCGTCGCCGTCGAGGACCTGGGCGAGGTCGCGGGCGGAGCCGGCCGCGACCTGGTCGGCGGTCAGGTGGACGAGGCTCTCCGGGCCGTAGCCGGTGACGTCGACGGGGCCGGTCGCGGTGGTGCGCTGGGCGGGCAGGCCGCCGGTGGCCTGCTCGGTGGGCCGGGCGCCGGTCTCGGTGTCCGTGCTTGGTCCGGCGGCCTGGCGTTCTCCCGTCCCGTTGTTGCCGATGAGCTTCATGCCGACTCCCGCTCCCCCCGAGTGTCGCGGCATCCGCCCCGGGCCTTCGGCCCCAGGCGTGGCCCCCAGGGGGCGCGTCGGACCGGACGGCCCGTCAGTGGCCGTGCCGTGTCCCCCTCGTGGTCCATCGTCGCATCACCCGCACACCGCGTACACCTGCTCCGTCCGTTTTGGCGGAGCGGGGCCGAAGCGCGGCGAGATCGCTTCGGCTCTTTGTCGATTTCCCGACACTTGAGCCCCACAAACCCCGGCCACGCATCGTACCGGAGTCGATCAACTCCGCGCGCCCGCAAGGGGGAAGGCCCGGAGGGC